>JASJEI010000106.1 GCA_030064795.1 Pleurocapsa sp. MO_226.B13
ACCGCCCCTAGGAATTTGGGGACTTTGACACGCTTACCCCTCACAATTGGGGCGGTCGGCGGGCAATAACCTCTGGCTAAAACTTATCCATTTGAATAAGGCTGACCAACTTTGACTAACTTTTTTGTAGCCCCTGTCTAAAACCTTTAGAATTTATAATCCAACCAAAAACTTGCAGGAAAAAGACCCCGACCTACAGTTTGTTCGTTATTGGATACCAGAACTGCGAGGCTATAGTATGAAACAAATATTAAAGAGCGAATATTCCCCAACCAGTTCTTATCCCACACCAATTTTAGATTGGCAGCAGACGAGAAAAACTAACGGCAAGATAGTGTCCGACCTGAGAAAGCAAGTACGCGATCGCTTAGAGAGAGAAGGTGGATAAGAGTATCAAATTGCCATCGGAGCAAAAGAAACAATCGAAAAATATCTTTCAGCTAAAGATAAACAGTACCGAGAGATCAAACCTTCACAGCTTACCTAAATTACTTCATCAAAACAAAAATACAATAATACTTTATTACTAAGTATTATTGTTCTTAATTGATGTGGCAGCTAAGGTACGGAGTCAATTTTGAAGGCGAACTGATAACGATTGAAAAGGTAACTTCAGGTAAAACTAACATTGAATTGGAAAAAATCGAATGGTTTCGCACTCGCCTTCAAAGTTGGGCAGAAGATAATTTGAGAGATTATCCCTGGCGTAACACTAAAGACCCTTACTCCATCCTAGTTGCCGAATTTTTACTTCAGAGAACAGATGCGGATACGGTCTTACCAATCTATCAAACTTTTCTGACCCTCTATCCTACGTTAAATCAACTAGCGATCGCTCCCGTAGATGACATAGCAGATTTATTGCAACCATTGGGTTTATTTTTCAGGGCAGAAAGACTATCCGAAACAGCCAAGATTATCATTAAAAAGTACGAGGGAGTAATACCGCTAGAAGAAAAAGAATTATTAAAGCTTCCAGGCATCGGCAAGTACACTGCCAGGGCTATTGTTTCTCAAGCATTCAGTCAGCCAGCAGCCGTTTTAGATACCAACGTAGCCCGTATCCTCGAAAGGTTCTTTGGCATAGAAGGAGGAAGGATAAAATCTCGGTGTAAGATATTGTGGAACGCAGCAGATAAGATCGCACCAGATACAAATGTCGGACATTGGAATTTAACTTTACTGGATTTTGGAGCATTAACTTGTACTGCTAGAAATCCTAAATGTTCGGAATGTCCCCTTGCTTGGCGATGTTATTGGTTTAACTCGAATTAAGATTTTGTTTTCCAGGTATGTTCTAAAATAACCGTACGCTCTTATTACACGCTATGAAAGAAGTAGCATTCTGTTACTATCTGTAGCCTAAAAAATGAAAGTTGAAGAATATCTAAGTCAAAATCAGAAATCGATCGAACAACAGTGTCTCACTATTGCGGATAATGGCAATTACGCGCTCGTTACTGTTAAGAAAAATGGTGAAGACTACATTTACAAAGTAAGTACTGTTGCGAAATAAAAGAGAGGCAATGCCTGACAACAAATTCTTCAAAAAAATGCGCTCTGGTATTAACAACGCTGTACTAAACAAAGTAATTCCTGTAGTCATTTTTGAAGGACAAAAAGCACGAATCACAAGCCTCCCAGATTATTTTGAATGATGAAGAATGATTGATTGAGAAAAATCAGACAAAGCGCGATCGCCTAGGTGTTTTTGATGATGAATATAGAACAACTACGCACTAGATATTTGGAATTAGTCAATCGAGAGCTACCCAGTTTGGCAAACTTTTATGTTCTACTACCGTCATGGGTTAATCGTCCAGAATTGGTTAGTTTTTCTTATGTAAGTCTATCTACGCCAATCGGAAAATAAGATGAACAAATTTATGACAGAAGCATTAAATGAGGCATACAAAGGCTTAAAAGCGGGAGGAATACCTATTGGCTCGGTTGTTGTTAAAAATGGGAAAATAGTTGGGCGCGGTCACAATAGAAGAATCCAAAAAAACAGTGCTATTCTTCACGCAGAAATGGCTGCATTGGAAAGTATTGGTCGTCAAAGCGCGTCTTTTTATACAGATGTGGTTCTATACACTACCCTTTCTCCATGCAGTATGTGTAGTGGCGCGATTCTTTTGTATAAAATTCCCCACGTTGTTATCGGTGAAAATCGTAATTTTTTGGGAGAAGAAGATTTACTGAAGAGTAGAAATGTAACTGTTGAGGTTCTCGACGACCGCGACTGTATTGAAATCATGAGAAACTTTATCCTGTCTCAACCTTCGCTATGGAATGAAGATATTGGAGTTTGAACTCTTAGCGATTAAGTTCGTGTGCCTGCAAATTGTTTTTAACCAAAGGGGAGTTTGAGGGGCTGTAATTCCCGCTCTCTATCCGTAGGATGAGAGTCGGGAGGAAGTCACAAACAAAACCTAAAAGCCAGTAAATAATAGCAGCAGCAATAATGCCGTTAATTGGCTTGACTCCAGGGGTCAAATAAGCGATCGCACTAGCCAAGATATAAGCTATAACACCTGCCCAGTTGAAATTCTGTTGTTTGGACTCAAGATTGACAAACCCACCTCGGCGGTATAGCCAAAAGTCTGCCATGATGACACCACCAATAGGAGGAATAAAAGTGCCAAGTAGAACTAGATAGGGAACTAAGGCTTCGTAAATGCCACCTAGAGCTAAGACTAGGGCAAAAGTAGCACCGCCAAGAACAAACAAAGTCCGTTTCTCGGTACGAAACATATGCGCCCCTGCAACCGAAAAAGCATAAATTGTATTATCTTGAGTCGTCCACATATTGAGGAAAAATAACACCAAGCCCCAAAACAATAGACCTTGCTGTGCCATCACTTTAACGAGATCCTCGTTGCCATAAATCAAAGCGCAAAAGCACCACTAAAGATTAAAAAGCCATTAGCGAGAAAGAAAGCGAGAAAAGTTCCCCAAAATCCTACTGCTGGCGAACTAGCAAAACGACTCCAATTCTTTACCTGCGTACCGCCTGAGACAAACCTACCAACAATAACGGTCAAAGCTTCGCCAATGCCCATTTCTCCTACTGGATTAATCGCCTGCAACTCGACATAGCCACCGACATCTCCCCAGGCGATCGCCAAACTCCAAATCATCAGGATTATCAATGGCTAAAGGTTTCGGTAAAGCGTATGTCTCTGAAAAAAGTAGTTTGGCAGTAGATCTACGTGAGTTCGACGAAAATTTTTAAGCAAAAAAAACGGCTGAGACTTATGCTAAAAGTAATCGTTAGAAAGTCTCAGCTATGAAAATAAAATCTCCAGAGCGATCGAATCCGAAATTTTTTGTGAAGTGGATGACTTCTATCAAAGCTTTGAAAAACACTGTCGTTCAATTCCTCAACTAACCGCAGTTACAGGAGAAAGAAGATGTCCTAAAGGATACCGCGATGCGCAGCGAGTCATGCGCGGGCTTCGCATATAGCTCCCGTATGAGTTTGAGCGAAGTGATGACAAAGCGCGATCGCTTCTTGATGCAGTCGCTTCAAGTCGACAAAGGACTTGTCCGCATGTAAGACTTTAGCCGCATCTGACCCGCCCAACGCGCTGCATCGCTTTTCATGGAAGTGGTCGGTACTTAACCCTAGCGTTCTGATCGAAGATTCTCAACTGCAATTATATTAATTACATTTATATTCAAGAATCAAGATAACCAAACCAAGTCGGATCGATATAGTTAATTCGAGCGCAGGGTTCGAGAGTTGACAAAATCGCTCTGCCATAGCTGCGGGAATTAACTCGATTATCTAGTAAAGCGATAATGCTTTGAGACTCGCGCAAAGGTACTATTGTTTGTTCTAAAGTTTTGAGGGCGGTGGGTAAGAGGTACATCCTAAACCAATCTTGACCGCGACTTTTATAGTAGGCAACACGGTTTGCTACCAGGGGATTTTCTAAAGATGGTATGGGTAAGGTGACGATAATCACTAGTTGGGGTGTCGGTAGAGTTTCTTGAAATTGTTGCCAAAAAGACCAACCACAAATTAAAATCCCGTTATCGTTAACTGTGGTTTTTTCTACCCGAACTCGCGAACCAAATTCAGCAGCTAATGCCGAACCTACCTGTCCTTGCAGGGGTACATCATCGACAATTACCACAATTAATTTTTTAGTACTACTACTGAGACTGACTAAGAGTAAAGTCTGTTCGATCGAAGCTGACTGAAAGTCAGGAGTATTAGGCAAGGGAAAACGGTCTGGAATATAGAGTTGAATATGACTATTTTGGCGGTTGGGACTAAATTTGAGACTCAACATCTCTGGATCTAAACCCAACTGTTGTCGATAAATGTTAGCGTCGGATTCGATATCGAGAAAACCACCTAAGATTACTACTGGTTGTTGTCGCCAAACTGGTTGTAATTTAGTTTTTATCTCCGCAGGAGCGAGATTAATTGTAAACACACCCAACTGGCGATCGCGAGCTATCCAAGAGATCGTCGCTCTCTGCGAGCAAGCATCCCAAAATTGCTTAAATTTTCCCTGTAGTAACTGTTCTTGAGCCAATACTTCACACAACCTTGTAATCAAATCTAACTCGGAATTTAGCAGTACATAGTTACCATAAGGATTTTCGGGACGAGCAAAAATAGATTTGGTTAATTTAACTCTGGTGTTGCGAATCAATTCGCCATGTTTGGGAATCGCTCTTAATAACTCTTGCCAATCTGAAGCGTCAATACTAATAGTCAGAAGTTCCCTCGTCCATTCTTCAAGATTATCGGCATGTTCGATGATGGTGGGAATATTAGTGGGAAATACAGCTTGAGTTACCAAGCGATCGCTCAACCAACTTTCAGGAGAAGTCAACAAAAGTCGGTCTTGCTGCTGCCAACGATCGCCCATCCTCACCTGCTTGTTTGTTCCCAGCCAGCTTTGTAACTGAGGAATTTCCTCTTCTAGTAAATACTGCTGCGTTGTAGGGGGAGCAACAATAATTACCGACCAGTCACCCAACAGGATGGGCATCAAATAACTAAGACAATACTTACCGACACTGCTACCAGTTTGCATCAAAGCGGAACGACCCAAACGCAAAGCTCTAGCGATAAGTCGTGCCATGGTCAAATGGTGGGGAAAATTTCGATCGCCGTTTTCCCGCAGAAAATCTCGCAAATATGAGTGGACTTCTACTTCAATCACATTTCGACTAGCTCACAACAAAGCACTTTAGTAGTATCCACTATTACTCAAATTTGCTTTGAGGAAAAGCACCTGGGATAACTTTAACGATTTCTGACTTACCGTTTCTCAAGATTTCTAGCTCTAATTCCGCACCGATTTCACTGAGGTCTACCTGCTCTTGTACCTGGAGCGAGGTTTTTACGGGTTGATTTGCCACCTGACGAATTACATCTCCTGGTTCTAAACCACTTTTAGCAGCAGGAGAGTTAGGAATTACCCGTACTACCAGTACTCCTTCTTCCTGGGGTATTTTGAAATTAAAATCTTGACTTTTGTTGATTTCTTGTTTGGTTTCTTTGGTCAGGTTAACCATATGAATCCCTAGATAGGGGTGATCTGCTTGTCCTTTAGTAAATAGCTGATTGGCAATGCGTTGGGCGGTTTCAATCGGGATTGCAAAACCCAAACCTTGAGCATCAGCGCGGATCGCCGTATTAATACCGATTACTTCCCCTTGAGAGTTTAATAAAGGCCCGCCAGAATTACCTGGATTAATCGCTGCGTCGGTTTGAATAAATCTGACTCGTTTATCGGGAACGCCAACCTGAGAACTAGAACGACCTAAGGCACTGATGATCCCCACAGTTACGGTATTGTCCAATCCTAAAGGATTGCCAATGGCGATCGCCCATTCTCCTGGAGTCAAGCTTTCTGCATCACCTAAATCGGCTGTAGGCAAATTTCTGGCATCAATCTTGATTACGGCTACATCGGTAAAAGAGTCGGTACCCAAAACTTTTCCTTCGTAGACCGTACCATCTTTGAGAGTTACCTGTACTCTTTCTGCACCATCGACTACATGAGCGTTAGTAATCAGACGACCATCCGCACCAATAATAAATCCAGAGCCAGTACCCCTTTCAAATTTATCTGGTACGGGAGCTAAAGAATCTTCGCCATCTTTACCAAAAAAACGACGTAACAAAGGATGTCTGAGATTTTCTGGTAATGCGGAAGAGATCTGACGAGAAGCATCAATCCTCACTACTGCCGGCCCTACCTTTTGTACGGCAGTAGCAATAAAGTTAATATCGCGAGTATTATCTTCTAGGTTGGTGGGACTAGACTGGGTAGGAATTACTGCTGGATAGACCTGAGACTGTTGAACTGTTTCTGGTTGTCTGATATGGCGACTCCCCAAAAACCCTAAAGCACCTCCAACTGTCAGGATACTTAGATAAACACTCAGCTTATTTGATAAAAATTTCATATTATTGATTAACTTTATGCTGGGTTGGCTCCCTATAATCAATTATTGCAAACAAAAATCGAGAAAGCTCCTGTATTTTTGTGGTAGATTTTTGCTCCGTATCTAGGGTAAATACGGATAGACAATATTTATTATCTGCTGTTTCGTTCGTGATTAAAAGATATTAAGCTTCAAATTTGACATTTTAAAACAGTTTTAATTATTTTAATTATTGTAGTTTATATAGGTAATAGAGCGATTTCAATGTAACCTCTTTTACCGATTTTTGAAAATATCTACTAAATAGTTCGTGCTGGTGAAGCAGAGACTAACCAAGCAAAAACCAGAGATAAATTTCTAAAATAGACTAATACCTAAATTGAATTTTAACAGACAAAGTTAGCGGGAAACAGTACCGTACAATCAAAACGGTGCGGGTCTGTTTAGACAATTTCAATCAAGGATACAATTGATAAGTTAAACAATACGCAGACAAAATAGAGACATTGACTATGGAACGCAAAAATCCAGCTCTAGTTCAAGAGCCTCGTTATGAACCGGCGATCGTCATTCCCTTAAAACAAGAAGCATCTTTGATCGATTGGCTCAAAGCCAACAATCGTCTCATTCCTCGCGAGCCTGTAGAAGAAACAACCGAAAAAGTTAAAGCAGATGACGATCTAGATATCTTGATGGATGGTGATGACGACGATTTTGACGAGCCAGATGATGATGACGATTAGAAACAACCCAGGTACTTGATTCTCAAGACATAATTTATATAATGGCTATGTTCTGCAATCATAAGGAGCAGAACGAGCTGTTATTAAAAAAATAGCAGCAAGTAACCTTCACAAAAATCGGCAGTAATTTAATGGTGAATGCTAAATCCCTTGCTACAGAAAAGTTAATTGCTCCTTCTGGCAAAACCCTATTGATTTTTCTGACCTGTATCTTAACTTTGGGAGCGATCGCTTGGGAATACACCCATCCAGAAGCACAATTCGGGTTACTGGTGTTGCCTTTACTCGGATGTACTGCAATTAGTGCCTTACTAGGTACTGGGATCGTTCCTGTCCTCAACCGTCTAAAAACAGGACAAATTATCCAGGAAGACGGGCCTCAAACTCATCTAAAAAAAGCTGGTACTCCCACTATGGGAGGGATTTTTTTTGTCCCTGTAGCGGTGTTGATTTCTTTAGTCGGGGCGAGTTTAAATCCAGAGATCGCGAAAATTTCCCCCGAATTAGCTGCCGTTTGTTTAGTAACCTTGGGCTATGGTTTAATCGGTTGGATTGACGACTGGCAAGTATTACGTCGCCAATCGAACAAGGGTATATCTCCTAAAATGAAACTAACCTTTCAAGTTTTGTTTGGTACTTTATTTAGCCTGTGGTTGTTCTGGCATGAATCTAGTTCTATTACTAATGTCAGTCTCCCTGGTGGGATCGATTTATCTTTAGGCTGGTTGTTTTTACCCCTGGCGATATTTGTCTTGACCGCTGAGAGCAACGCGACTAACTTAACTGATGGCGTAGATGGGCTAGCTGCGGGGACGGGGGCGCTCGCTCTTTTGGGTCTAGGAGCGATCGTTAGTCTCAATAATCCCGATTTGGGTCTGTTTTGTGCCTGTCTGAGTGGTGGCTGTTTGGGCTTTTTGGTTCACAATCGTAACCCAGCAACTGTATTTATGGGAGATACTGGTTCGTTGGCTTTGGGGGGTGCATTGGCAGCAGTAGGACTCAGTAGTGGCAATCTCTGGGCTTTATTTGTCGTGAGTGGGATTTTCTTTGTCGAATCGGTCTCGGTAATTGCTCAGGTTAGTTATTATAAAGCAACCAAAGGAGCAGATGGCAAAGGCAAACGCCTGTTTAAAATGGCTCCAATTCATCATCATTTTGAACTTAGTGGCTGGGGAGAAACCCAAGTTGTCGGGATGTTTTATCTGGTTAATCTAATTCTAGTGGCGATCGCTTATTGGCTGAGATAGTCTATTCAGTATGATAACTATACAAGTGTTACTTATCCGATCTATTCTATGTTTGAGCAAAGGATCCCTGGAAGGATAAACAGATGAACGAAAGACCCATTATTCTTGGTATAGTTGGCGATAGTGCAGCAGGTAAAACTACTTTAACCAGGGGAATTGCTCAAGTCTTGGGAAAAGATAATGTAACTGTAATTTGTACCGATGACTACCATCGTTACGATCGCGCTCAAAGAGCGGAAATGGGCATTTCTGCTCTCCATCCAGATTGTAATTATCTAGACATTATCGAACAGCATTTAGCTTTGTTGCGCGATGGACAAGCCATTCTTAAGCCTATTTATAATCACAGTACGGGTGCTTTCGATCCTCCAGAATATATCGAGCCTCGTAAATATGTAATCGTTGAGGGGTTGCTGGGATATTCTACGCGCCAAATGCTAGATAGCTATGATGTTAAAACTTACTTAGCTCCACCAGAATCATTAAGAGCAGCCTGGAAAATCAAACGGGATACCCGCAAACGTGGCTATACCGAGGAACAGGTTTTGGCTCAATTACAACGACGAGAGCCAGATTCGGAGGCTTTTATTCGACCACAGCGTAAATGGTCGGATATGATCGTCAGCTTTTATCCACCCGATGATACCGAGAATGCAGAGGATAATTTACTGCTCAATGTCAATTTAATTTTGCGTCCTACTATTCCTCATCCAGAGCTGAGTACGATTCTCAACGACAAAGGTAATCATTTAGGAGACGCGATTCGTTTAGGTTTGGATCGGGATATGGGTAAACCAGTCGATATTCTAGAGATTGACGGACACGCTACTTTGGAACAAGTCAGGGAATTAGAAAAAATAATGTGTCAAGAAGTTCCTTATTTGGGGCAGTTTTGTAGTCTAGAAGGTAACCAAGAATTAGGCAAGCTAATAGGAACGACAGGAGAAACCTTACAAAGTTATCCTCTGGCATTAACTCAATTATTAATTACTTACCATATCTTAAAAGCTGCTAATTAAACTCTTGTAGCTCGATGCCACAATTCTTATAATTCGTCTAAATGAAACAAATTCTGACCCAGATAAAACCCTATCTACGTTGGTTTATTTGGGGAGGGGTCTTATTTTTCCTGATTAAGACCGTTAAGGATCGCTTTGGAGAAGTAACAGCGATCGCCATTGATAGTCGAGGCTGGCTGATGTTAGCGATGGCATTGGCGGTAACTATCTGCGCTCATATTTGGTCTGGTTGGGTATGGACGTGGATCTTAAAATTATTTCAACAACCCTTGGGAGTCAAAGAAGGGATTCGGGTATATCTGGTAACAAATATTGCTAAGTATTCTCCTGGCAACATCTGGCACTACTACGGCAGAATAACCGCTATATCCCGTAAAGGCGGTTCGAGAGGGGCAGCTACCCTCAGCGTGTTGCTAGAACCTTTGTTAATGGCAGCAGCAGCCCTGTTAATCGGCTTAATCGGTAGTGGCATGGGTTGGCTAGAAACCGACTTTAACCCCAGAATTATCTCTTTGCAACTACTGAGTTTAGTTGCCGTTGCCATTGGCATCCACCCCCGCATCCTCAATCCTTTGATGCATCGCCTCAGCCGTAGTAAAAATAAAGTAGATGCGATCGCAGCCCAAACGATTCAACTGGAAACCTATCCCCTGCTACCCTTTTTAGGGGAAATGGGTTTTGTGATTTTGCGGGGATGTGGATTTATGTTTACCTTTTTGGCATTACAACCCTTACCCAGTCAACAAATACCTGAGTTAATTAGTGCCTTTAGTTTTGCTTGGCTGTTGGGTTTAGTTGTCCCAGGCGCACCAGGAGGCTTGGGAGTATTTGAAGTCACCGCCTACAGTTTATTAGATGATTCGCTGTTTCCCACCGAAATCGCGGCCGTCGCCCTATACCGCCTAATTAGTATTTTAGCCGAAGCGATCGCAGCAGCAGTGAGTTTTAGAGGAAAAAGGAACGAGGAAAGAGGAACGAGGAATTAATCTTTACTGCAAAACTGTCCGAAAGCCAATAGCTAATAGCTAATAGCTAACAGTAAAGACAACCCCGCGTCCCAAACTAATAATGCGTTCCCGATTTGCGGTGATGGATCGCGGTAACGGCATCAGGATCGAATACCTTGCCTTGTTCGGCAACGGCATAGACTAACCAGTGATCGCCACATTCCATACGGTTGGCTACTTGACATTCCAGGTAGGCTAAAGAATCGGTCAAAATTGGAGAACCATTGGCTGCTTCTTCTGTAGCTACCCCTTCAAAGCGATCTTCTCCTGGGGCAAAGGGTTTGAGGAAATGTTTCATCAAGCCGAGATGTTTTCCTTCGGGCAAGACATTAAGCACAAAGTTATTACCTTTATACAGTAAAGATTCGATCGCTCTTTCTTTTGCCACCGCAACGGTCAAACCAGGTGGATTAAAAGTAGCTTGGGATACCCAAGAGGCTAACATTGCCCCCGATAATTCCTCTTTTTTGGTGGTGACAATACACATCGACCCTACCAGTCTACCAACAGCCTGGGCGGTACGGTCTACTTCCGAAGCAATTCCCCCCGCCTGTCTGACTTTTTTGCTTTTGCGCTGGGCTTTTTTCAAGGCTTGAGCAAAATCCGTTCCTGCTTCTTCGCAAGTTTTGAGTACGGCATCGGTGGGCGTAAACTTGACCCGAATTGGTTCAAAACCCATCTTATAGCCAGCATTACGGAATTTATTTTCTAATAAGTCTACTGCTTCGCCACTCCAACCAAACGAACCAAATACCCCTGCTAGTTGCGTTTTAGCTGCATTTGCCAAGACGATACCCAAAGCTGTCTGGATCTGTGTGGGGGCGTGTCCTCCAAGGGTTGGCGAACCCATAATAAAGCCAGCAGATTTATCGATCGCCTGTTCGATTTCTTCTGGTTTGGCAGATTCGGCGTTAATTGATTCTACCGCTACTCCCGCTTTAGTAATCCCTCTGGCGATCGCCTGGGCGATCGTGGCGGTGTTCCCATAGGCAGAAGCATAGATTAAAGCTACACTCAGATCGCGATCGCTTTGTTGTTGCGCCCAATTACGATAGTCGGCAGTTAATTCAATTAAGCTATATCTAACTAAAGAACCATGTCCAGTAGCGTAAACGCGGGCTGGCTTGTTGGCAATTTTATCTAGACTATTGAGAATTTGACGGGCGTGGGGGGCCATCAGACAATCAAAATAGTAGCGACGATCTTCGAGATCGATCGTCCAGCCCTCATCAAAAACGCGATCGCCACAAACGTGACAACCAAACAGCTTATCGGTATAGAGGACTTCGGTAGCGCGATCGTAAGTACAGAGATGATCGGGATAGCGGGGGTTGGGGGTGGGAATAAATTCTAAAAGATGTCCCCGTCCTAAATCTAAAGTTTCTTCCCCTTTAATTACCTGGATGTTTAATTCTTGACCTTCTAAAATTTTACGCAGAGATATCGCCCCTGGATTAGTACAGACTATAGTAATTTGGGGGACAATTTCTAATAAAGCCTTGAGAGTAGCAGCCCGATTGGGATTAATATGACCTAAGATCAGGTAATCGATATTTTGGGGGTCGATTCTTTCTTGGAGTGCAGCGAGAAATATCTTTGTAAAAGACTCTCCTGGTGGACTGAATAAAGCTGTTTTATCTGCTTCGATTAAATAAGAATTGGCGGTAGTACCCTTTTGTAAAGCATATTCAATCTCAAACTTAAGTCTTTCCCAAGTACGCGATCGCAACACGCGAGTATTCGCAGCCACGGGAAACACCTGAACATCCTTCGCTTTATTTACACCAGACATAGTTTTTATAGCATCTTTATTATTCTTGATTTTAGTTTACCAAGTTAGATGAATTTTAAAGAGAGTTGAACGATCTCTAAGGACAATGACTTTCTACTCAAGGTATTGGTCTGACCATTCGCGTCATCATGAGTAAATATGGGCAAGTTCTCGTCAATGACTTCGCGAACATAACTCCATTTTAAATCCCTAATTTCACCTGATTTTTTCCCAATGAGAATTACTGCAATTTTAGGAGTCATTTCCGTGTCCTGAAAATCCGTGATGACGCTTTAAGGAACCAAAAATAAGATGTATTGTGGAAAATTTGTCTTAGGTTTTGGACAATAGGTCAATCTAAATTTAATGCGATTACCCAGAAATGTTGAATGATACTAAAAAAAGTAATAAACAGGCAGAAATCATAGTAAAATCTGCCTAATTTATTACCTGAATATATCTATCAATGTTTGTACACTTAAAATTAGATAATTTGATTACTAAAAATGAGAATGGAATTAGAATACAAATCTATAGTTGCTTAATTGGATATATAATTTTACAGCTCACAGAAATTCCTCAAGAAATTGGAAGTAAGGCATTAGATAAATTACGTTATCTCCAGTCGTTTATGAACGAAAATATCAGCTATGTGCATTGGTTTAGGCGCATGAGTTTTTCTTGGTGAATTAGTCTTCAACAGGCTTAGTTTAACTTTAAATGTAAAGTTTTATATTCAAAATCAACATTTCTGGCGATTACCCTGTTTAAAAATCAAACTTGACGATTTCATAAACCTTTGCTAGAAAGGCTGCAAACAAGAATTTATTCTCAACATTGCGATTGGAAAAATTAATACTCATTGTTGGATAGCGTGTATTTTATTAACAATGAATTTTCGATTCAAGATCTAGTCAATTTTTTGGTTGAAAAGAGAAATTTTTGTTGGTTAAGCAATATTAGCAGAGCAAGTGAATTATGGAAAAGTTACTGATGGATTGTTTGAAAATAAATACAGAAATAGAAAGGTTGAATTTGCAATGGCAAGAGTATGACTTTGGGGATACTTTATATGCTAAAGTGCCGATTATTTTATTATCAAAACAGTCTAATATAGTTACCAATTGTAAAACAGAGACCTATAGAATACAGTTTTGCCAAGATGGTTATGCTCTGATTTTTACAGAAACTAATCGAGAAAGTGAAATCAAAAAAATCCTGAGTAAAATATTGACAATAATCTCATCACTGTTAAAACGAAATTACAGTTCTTTTAAATACAGAAAACGACTCTCCGATCGCTGATTCTCAAGCAATAGCTAAGACAAACTTGAAAAATTCTAAAAATCATACCAATTCTCATGCATTAACAAGAGACTTCGTAGTGGACTGACACAGCTTGCAATAGTGCAATAAACGAGCGGGAAAAACCAGGACTATCTGCTGCATCTGGACAACCCAAGAGTATCGATCCAGCAGACAAATCATCTGTGTTCATCCGTGTTCATCTGTGGACTCTTCTAATGCAACATTTAAGGCGTGTCAGCCAGTAGAGTAGAAAAATTTAAAGAGCTAGTAAAGAGCGACTGGAGTTAAGACTAAAATTTGATTATTTATTTATTCAATACTTAGTTTAAACTCCAGTAAATTATCTGATGATGATTATTTTTAGTCTCAACACCAGGTTTAAAGATCGTTCTACAAACTTGCTTCCTGGGCATTTTTTTTGGGCTTTATCTAGCGATCGCCGTTCCTAAAATGCAAGCTCTCTCTAGATTTGCACCATCTACGTTGCTTCCTTCTAATTCTGCACAAAGAAGATTTGCACCAGTTAAGTTTGCACCAGCTAAATTTGCACCCCGCAAATCTGTTTCTTCTAAGTTTGTCTCGCTCAGGTTTGCTCCCTGTAAGTCGGCTTGAGATAAGTTAGCTCCTTTGAGGTTAGCACTATTAAGATTAACTCCCCGTAAATCCGCACCTCTTAAATCTACACCTTTAAGATTTACTCCAGTCAGATTCGCGCCACTTAAAAATGATCCCGACACCGAAGCTTGGGATAATTTAGCTCCCATTAAATTTGCTCCTCTTAGGTTACTACCACGCAAGTCAGCGTTACTGAGATCGGCTTGCATCAGGTTAGCCCCCAACAGGTTAGCCCGAAGATCGGCAAACTTTAAATTTGCTCCCAACAAATTTGCCCCATCGAGTCTTGCACCCTTGAGGTTAGAGCGAGAAAAATCTACTCCAGTTAAATTAGCACCTGCTAGATTAATTTTTTCTAACTGACAGTTTGCCAGATCCTCATCTTCTAAATCTATCCCTGGAAATTGTTTTTCTTGTCCTGCGCGAATTGTATCTACGGTCATTAGTTGTTTTAGTCGAATTTTAGTTGAAATAAATTTTATTTTTAGTTGTCGGCTTCCAGCTTTAGACTATGAGCTGGAAAATTACTTAAGAAGACGTAGTCTGATTTTTATTGAGATCGTTAGAATTCACCAACCACATTCCCGTAGCAATTTTGGGACGATATGCTTGGAGAGTCATTCCCTGTTGCATTCCCATTACTAAAAGAGACAGAGCATCTAGTAGCTTAGGATCGTAACGCTTACCAGCTAAAGACTGACAATCTGCCAACGCCTGAGTAATCGGATTTTTATTAGCGGAATATTGCTTATATGCCTTCATTTTTTGCTGAAAATCTGCCAGCAAGCAAATAATCCGAGACTCTAAAGGAATCGCATCGTAAGCTAATCCCCCAGGAATACCAGAGCCATCCCAGGCTTCTCTTTGATGGGTTAAAATTTTTGATACTGCTTCCAACTGAGGCATTACTCGCAATACTGAAGCCTTAGAAGGAGAACGATCTTTCTCCAAAGCTTGTTGTCGTGCCTGAAATTGCTTACTGCGTTCTTTGGTTACTTCTGGTAAACCAACACGGTGTAACAATCCAGATAGATAAAGTCGTTTCGCTTGCCATGCAGGAAGATCTAGTAGCTGTGCCATTGCCTCTGCCATTGCTGCCACTTCTGAAGCTGCCATCGGGTTGCTAACGTCGGTGGCATCTAATAATTGAGCCATTCTCAAAAAAGCTTGCATCTCATTGGAGACGATATTTTCATCCAAATCTTTAAAACCGCTAAAGTTACCAGCTGTTTCTGGATTGTGGAGATTTTTCTGGCTGTTTTGAAGATATTTAACTACCCGAGAAACGACTGCATCTAGATCGTCTCTTTGTCTGGTTCCAGACTCCGCAGTCATCTTCGCTACTTTTTGTGTCAACAACTCAGCTAATTCTGGTTGATAGCCTTTGATGTGGTCGATCGCTAATTCTACAGTTTCATGGACTAGTTTGGGTTCAAAAGTCCAAAAACCATAAAACTTACGTTCTAAATCTTCTTTAGGCTTATTTGAGCCATAGTCTGACTCAGATAGTTCCTGACACAATACCATTGCCGTATAGGTAGGAGAAAGAATCATCAGATGCCATTCTTCAGCTACAGGATCTTCGGGCTTGAGATGAACTAATGAGACATTTTCTTTCTTACTGGTTGGATGGCTCTCAAAACCAGCATCAGAAGTCGCCATAATTGCTACACTGTCTGATTTGTCCGCTAAATCACTGTAACGGTTTGCCTCCTCCAAATACCATTTACCACGCTGAAAAGCCGTTATCACAATCGGTGCACTATCGGAATCTAAAATAAAGTCTTCCAAGGCATGACATAGGGCAACCAAGGTGTTTTTGTAGTAAACCCCTAAATTTAAGGGCTGCTTACCATTTCGGTGAGCTTCATCTAGTCTTCTTAATATCGAACCTTCCAGCATAGTAAATAATTAGTTTCAAAAATAAAATGCAGTTTGACGCATTTGTGGGTAACATATACTCGTTTTTTAAACAGTAGTTAATTCCTGTTTATTCGATTTTACAGGGGCGGTTAATGCTTCTTCTAGGGGGGCTTTACCTAACTTATTCTCTAGAATACGCATCACTTCCCGTCCAAAATTATGGGAATTTTGTTTTCAGGCTTGAAGACAAACTTCACCAAAGCAAGAACCGAGGGGTTCAAGATTCCAAAGTAGTTTTTTAGCCGTCCAAGGCATCAAACTCATGGGGTTATATCCTGGCTTGAGAATATCATTTTCCAAGGCGTATTCCTCCAAATGAGTATGGGGCTGCAAGCCAATAAAGAAGATAGCAGGTTCTACTCGATCTTCTCCAAAAATGTTTTCCAACTCTCGATGACAGGCAATGGTTTGCCTAATAGTCTCATCAGTTTCATCCTTTTGTAGCAATTCAATGGCATCGGGGAGATATTTTTGGGCAAGATCTTTTGTTCTACTTCGAGAACAAGTTGGTGAACGCGATCGCCTGGATAGACCACTCCAATAGGGAAAATGGGATTACATGGAAGCCGAACATAGAGAATTCGCTGGTGCATGGTTTTTGTATTGTTAAGTTTTGCAAGTTTTATGAGTTATTTGGCGAGGTAAAATTAGTTTTCTGTCTTAGATGGTCATAATTTATTCATATAACTTAACTTTAGCGAGATTATTTACCACAATCAACTAAATTGTAGAGTTATTTATCTAGATCGCTCTAAAATTGTGATGTTTGTTTGCCAGAAAGTCGGAGCGATTTCCCGATTTACAGATGCCGATTGAAATTTGAAGATGAGAATTTTTCAACGAGTGGTTAACTTTCAGCAAGATTCGTCTCTAATATTAAAAAAATATTAAGAAAGATTGAATATAAGGATTAGATAAACAAAAGGTTATCTAAATATCTATCGGTAGCTAGTTTTACAACCAATCGGGATCGAGCGATGCTAGCTTATATAGAGCAATAACAAACTTACTTTAAAACTCTTCAATACTCATGGCACAAATCCTAGATCCCTTACCAAATGACGAAAATACTCATATTCTTTGTTGTTATGTAAACGCCACTAGCCAGATTCAAGTAGCACGCATCACTAACATCCCTAACTGGTATTTTGAAAGAGTTGTATTCCCAGGACAGAGATTGGTTTTTGAAGCTGAACCCCATGCAGTTTTGGAAATACATTCAGGGATGATGGCTAGCGCGATACTTTCGGATACAATTCTTTGTGAAAGATTGGCGATCAACCCGATTAACCCAGAACAGAGCGATCGCCAAACACAAGAAGCAAAAGTTAGAGCTATTCAAGCCAACAAGTCGAACAACTCAGCAGGTAAAAATGCAGTTTCTTCTTTAAACGTTGCTGTTTAGTGATGCAAGTCAATTAATCGCGATTCTATATTGAAGATAATCTGGGGGGGGTTGTTAGTTTTAGCAACCCCCTTATTTATTAAATCACCCCAGTTTCATATTCATTTTGCCAACAGTTTCTTATACTAAAGGATAGTTTGAATTTTGCATTGTTAGGACTAATAATCTAGGTAAGAAATTTGGATTTACCATCTTTTTTGTGGCTGTGGAAAATTGCTGCTTGGGCAATGGGAGGGACGATCGCGTTTTATTTGTTGTTACTCCTTTCAGGAACTTGGATGTTTTACGGTCGTGTTACGAGGATTGGTCGTCCGTCTTGGCTGAGAAATGCTCACTACATTGGCGGAATAATTATTGTTTTTCTGGTGTTTATCTTACTGGCGATCGGTCTTGTCGGAACTATAGGATATTATGGCAGCTTGGGACATTCTCCTCATCTGTGGGCTGGTTTGTTTGTCGTCGGGTTAATTTCTCTTTCGGCTTGGAGTGCCAACCAAATTGATGCTCGTAATAGTTGGGCGCGATCGCTTCACGTTACCATTAACGCGATCTTATTTACTGGCTTAGCTTACGTTTCCTGGACGGGTTGGGAAGTAGTTCAAAAGTATTTATAAGTGCGATCGGCCCTTTCAAGATTGTAAAAAAAAACAAGAAGGTAGATCGAAGCTATGTCTTTGACTACCCTCTTGCTATATATAGTTATTTAAACCTATATCTTTTCTTGGCTTTGCGTCTCTGCGCCTCTGCGAGAGATAATACAAGCTGCTTAACTCAGCAAAACTATTCAAAATGAGATCGAACTTTCAAATTCGTCAGGCTGTCATCGATGATGTACCCCAGATCTTTAATCTGATCGAAGCTTTAGCAGAATACGAGAAACTAACTCATCAGGTGACTGGTACAAAAGAAGATTTACAAGAACATTTATTTGGTAGTCGAATTTACGCTGAAGCAATTGTCACCGAAGCCGATAACAAACTAGTTGGTTTTGCCCTATTTTTTGCCAATTATTCCACCTTTTTAACTAAACCAGGGATTTATCTTGAAGATTTATTTGTTTTGCCAGAATATCGCCGTAGGGGAATCGGAAAAGCCATGTTATCTTATTTGGGTAAACTAGCTGTTCAAAGAAATGCAGGACGCTTGGAGTGGAGTGTCTTAGACTGGAACGAAAGTGCGATCGCTTTTTATCAAAGTATGGGTGCAAAAGTATTACCCGACTGGCGTATTTGTCGCGTTACCGATAAAGCCTTACAAACACTGGCAGAAATTGACGACTAACTAATCATTTTTTCTTAAGCCTCGCGAAATTTTACGTTGGTATTCTTTGAGACTGGCTAACATATTCTTAGCAGATTGATAAGATTCATCGAGAATTCTTTCTTGTTCGCGATCGTCTTTAATTAGACCTTCGTTAACCAATTGTAAATAATCGAGCAAAGAATTAAGGTTATGGCGAATTTCATCAGAAAGATTGCTATTAGTTTGACGAGCTAGTTTTTGGGCAATTTTTTGGGCTAGTTTTTGTTGACGAAATTGTTGACTGGTCTTGAATTGTGCCGAATAAATGCGTTTGTATAAGTTACCACTGATTAGTAATTCTTGATGCGTACCAGATTCAATTATTTTACCTTTATCTAAAATAATAATTCTGTCTGCTTTCTGGATAATTGAGAGTCGATTGGTAATAACAATAGTGGTGCGATCGCGACACAATTGCTCTAATGCCTCTTGAACTATTTTGCGCTCGGCTCGATCTAAACTAGCGGTGGGTGCATCTAAAATAATAATTTCGGGATTGCTTAAGAAAGCCCTAGTAATAGCAATTAGTTGTTTATGACCCTCGGATAAACCTAGTTGATTTTTATCGCTGATTTTTGTATCTAATCCTTGCGGTAGTCGAGTAATAAATTCATCAGCTTTCGTCTTTTGAGTGGCAGCAATAATTTCTCGCTCGCTAATATTTTGTAAGCCGTAGGTAAGATTATTTTTAATAGAAGTATTGAACAAAAAAGTTTCTCTATTAATTATGCTAATAGAGCGTCTAAGACTATTTAGCTTGTATTCTTTAAGATCTTTACCATTAATTAAAACTCGACCTTCAATCGGATCGTATAATCTGGCAATTAAGTTAGAAAGAGTTGTTTTCCCAGAGCCAATCGAGCCAACTATAGCTAAGGTTTCTCCTGGGAAAATACGCAGATTGATTTTATCTAAAACTATTTGAGCCTGATAGGGATAGGCAAAAGTAACATTTTTAAATTCGATATTGCTCTCTAATTTAGTAAAAATGATTTTACCCGATTTAATAATTGATTTGTTGGCTTCATTGAAGAAATTAGCTACTACTTTTAGACTGGCTTGATTATTAACAAATTGAAGACGAGCATAATTAAAAATGTTAATTGTAGGTAATAATCTAAATAAAATAATTATGTAAATCAAAACAACGGGGACGAATTCCTGTAGTTGTTGGTTGTAGAGATAGTAACTGGCGATAATCAAACTTAGAATAATTAAAATTTTGCTGATTTCATTGACAGGAGTGATTAAAGCGGAAATTATTTGGGTATTAAACTGAGCTGTATTTCTCTCCTCAATCGAGCGGATTATTTCTCGATACTCTTTAGTTTCATTAGTAATAATCTCAAGCCGATCGATTTCAGTCAAAAAATCGATTAGCTGTCTGGTATGGCTTTGAGCATGATGAAGCAGTACAGAACCCAATTTTTTTCTTTGAACAACTAAGAAATAATTACCGCATATAACCAAACCAATTAAGATGGCTGTAACCAAAATTAGAGGTGAAGAAATAAGCAATAAAATAACAACTAAAAAAAATATATTGACTAGGCTAATGAAAATTTTATGAATACTAGTAATTACCAGTACGGTCTTATATACTTCTCGGTTAAGTTTAAATAAAATATCTTCTATTTTATTTTGACGGTAGTAATCGAAAGCGACTTGAGTAAGCAATTCAATCCCCTGAATCTTTAGTTTAGAAGCTAAATATTTACTCTGCTTAATTTCTACTATTTGCCGAGCATAATTAGTTAAGCTTTGGCAAATAAATGCCAAGGCAATCATAGCAATTAAAATTATCAGTTGACGATCGCCCTCGAAACTACAGCAAGCAGCCAAAAAATGTCTCAAAATTGGTGGGTAAGTCCAGAAAAACATTTCTCGACTATTGCCAAAGATCATGACAAATATAGGAATCAATAAAATAGTTCCGAATAGAGTCAAGATAGCACTGCATAGACTAAGAACTAAAGAAGCAAAGAAATATATCGGCTTGTCTTTAGCAAGATTCACTAAAAACCTAGTTGCCAAACTATTAAACATAAATTTTCATTGACTTGTAAACTGGCGAACGGGCGATCGATTTAGATTAGCTATCTGTTTTATTGGTTTTATTAGTATTAAAGTAAAACCAGGGGATATTTCCCTAATATGATGGAATATAGTACAGAAAAACGTCTAGAGTATAATCCTCAGAAATTCACCTAAAACATGGAAATTAAGCGTATTCCCGTTTTGTCAGACAACTATGTCTTTGTCTTATCCGATCCGCAACAGAAAATAGCAGCAGTAGTCGATCCAGCGGTAGCCCAACCTGTTTTAGATTACCTTACAGAAATCGACTGTCAGTTGGTTGCTATTTTTAATACTCACCATCACTGGGATCACGTCGGAGGAAACCAGCAATTAGTCCAGCATTTTCCCAACTTATGTGTCTATGGTGGTGCAGAAGATCGGGGCAGAATTCCTCATCAACAAGTTTTTCTGCAAGAAGGCGATACAGTTGAGTTTGCCGACAGAATGAGTCGAGTATTTTTTGTCCCAGGACACACCCGCGCCCACATTGCCTACTACTTTCCGCCTACAACAACCGATGAAACAGGAGAATTGTTCTGTGGCGATACAATCTTTGCTGGAGGATGTGGCAGGCTATTTGAGGGGACTCCTAGCCAAATGGTTGATTCAATTGGCAAACTACGCCAACTCCCCGACAAGACTCGTGTTTGGTGCGCCCACGAATATACCCTAAACAACTTAAAATTTGCCCTGACGGTAGATCGAGACAATATAGCTTTACAAGAACGATATCAGACAGTCCAAGAAGCCCGCGATCGCGGTATTGCTACCGTACCTTCACTTTTGGGGATCGAAAAACAAACCAATCCCTTTTTGCGTTGGGATGCCCCTGCCATACAAGCTACAGCCAAGATCGCTCAACCTGCTAGAGTTTTTGGACGTATTAGAGGTATGAAAGATCGGTTTTGAAATATTGAAATGTCTCTTAAAGATGTAGCCCAAGAAACCTTAAAAATTGTTCGAGAAGGAAAATTTATTAATAGTTTAGGAAAGGTAATTGACTTTTCTGAGGAACAACAAGCAGCAGAAGCAGGTACTTTACTCTATACTCCCGAACAAGTTAGCCAACTGCTACAAAAACCAGTATCAAAAGACAACCATAACGCGATCGTCGAAGTTACAGATGAAACCACACAAGTTGCAGCCCATCGATTAGTAACCCTTGAAGAATGTTCCGATCTAGTCCTGTTAAATTATGCTTCTGCACGCAACCCTGGAGGTGGCTTTATTAATGGTGCAAAAGCCCAAGAAGAAGATTTAGCTCGTTGTTCTGGCTTATATCCTTGTTTGCTAAAACAGCCCGATTACTATGAGATTAATCGCGCTCACAAATCTTTATTATATACCGATCGCATTATCTATTCGCCCCAAGTACCTTGGTTTAGAACTAGCAGTCGCACAATTTTGGATGATTTCTTTTTGGCTTCAGTAATTACAGCACCAGCCCCCAATGCCAGTCAAATATTGCGCCGTGATGTCACAGCAGGAGCAGAAATAGAAACAACATTGCGTCGTCGGGCAGGATATATACTTACCATAGCAAGAGAGCAGGGACACCGTACACTATTACTTGGTGCATGGGGTTGTGGGGTATTTGGCAACGATCCCAATCTGGTAGCGGATGCTTTTGGTCAATGGCTTAGCGAACCTAGGTTTCAAGGCTGTTTTGAGCGAGTTGTGTTTGGCATCTACGATCCTAGTAACAGTAAGAAAACTTTAAAGGCATTTCAAACCAGGTTTTAATATGTTTGTATTAATAGCTAGTAACTAGGGAAAATGATGATTAAATCGGCGATCGCCTTGGAAATAACTATTAACAACGCAACCAAAATTATTGCTGGAATTAATGATATTTCAGTACTTAATTTTATTCTTACTTTCCGCAAAGCTTCAGGATTAAAAGATGATTTAGTTGATAGTATCGCTCTTTCAGTTGGGGGATTATTACACCATGATGAATACGACAATGAGTATCTAGATTGGCTTAAACAACAGGTAAAATTAGGTGATGAAATTACTATTCGCGTGATTGAAACTTCTGAACTAACAAAACCCATAAAAAGACGCAGAGAAGATCCCGAGCTGGTAAAAAAAGCTCAACGAAAATATTATGAAAGTTTAAAAGAGAAGTATGAAGAGGTCTAGTTAAGGCGATCGCCATTAAATCCAAAACAAAATTAAGCTAAAAACTTAAGAATTTTTGCAGTAAGCTATACTGCGATAAATCTTTACATCTAATTGAGAACGATAAGTTTTAATTGGACGACGAAGATGATAAGTTAATCCGCGAAAACGAGCAGTAAGATCTGAAGGTATGGTTTCTACTCGAACATTATTAGTATTATAAAGTTTGCCTAAAAAATGTAGTTGCATTTTGGATTTTCCTCCTGTGTAGTATTACTGTATAAAAAATATTTATCAGTATTGTGCGATCGCTAACAGGAATTTAAAGGGAAAAAATTCAGTTATTAATTCAGGTATAGCTAAAAGCTATCTAGATCATTTGTTATCAGTAGTTATTAATTATTGATTCTTGCTCGTCCAGATTTTGTCAAATCTATCTAGATATATCTGTATAATACGAACAAATCAACTTGAGAAGTATGTAAATGAAACCTCTACGGACGGTACTTTTAGGATTACTTATAACTAGTGCAGTTGCGTTTCCAGGTAAGTCACAAATCAGTCCCGATGGCACTACCAACACTAGCGTTACTCCTATCGATAATGGAATTAGAATTGATGAGGGGAATAGAGCTGGAGACAATCTATTTCATAGTTTTCAAGAGTTTTCCGTACCAAACAGCAGCGAGGCTTTCTTTAATAACCCTAATGACATCCTCAATATCTTTTCTCGCGTTACGGGCGGAAATATCTCAAATATTGACGGTTTAATTCGGGCAAATGGCGAAGCTAATTTATTTTTAATCAATCCTGCGGGAATTATTTTTGGTGAAAATGCATCTTTGGATCTTGGTGGTTCTTTTTTTAGCAGTACTGCCGAGAGTATTGTCTTTTCAGATGAGGTACAATTTTCGGCAACAGATACTAATAATCCGCCGTTGCTAACAATTAATCAGCCTATTGGCTTGAATTTTGCTACTAATCCAGGGGAGATTGTCGTTGATGGTAGTAACCTACAAGTCAATTCTGGAGAAACTTTTGCTCTTTTCGGTGGTAATATTACAATCACTGGGGGGCAAATCATCGCACCAGGAGCAAACATCGAACTAGGTGGATTAACTCAAGCAGGACAAATAAGCTTTGAGCAATTAGAGGCAATAAGTTTTCCTGAAGCAATAGCCAGAGGTGATGTTACCTTGACTAATGGTGCTGAAGTGGATGTTCGAGCAGCAGGTGGGGGAAGTATTGGCGTTAATGCTCGTAATCTCGAACTATCTGGGGGAGAATTAGGCGAGAGTAATTTAAGAGCGGGAATAGCAGCAGAATCGAGTTCCATTGAAGTACAAGCAGGAGATATTGCGCTCGATGCCACAGGCAATATTACTCTAAGTCAAGCAAGTCGCATTGACAATATAGTAGAAGAATCGGTCGTAGGTAATGCAGGTGGGATAAATATTACCACCAATAATCTATCTTTAACAGAGGGAAGTCAAATAAATACCAGTACTTTGGGACAAGGCAATGCAGGGGCGGTTAATATTAACGCTTCAGATGCCATCTCGGTTGATGGAGAAGCTCCAGATGGTTCACCCAGTGCCATTTACAGCATAGTAACACCAACAGGAGTAGGTGACTCTGGTGGAATGGATATTACTACATCTAACCTCTCTGTTACTCAGGGAGGTCAAGTGAGTGCTAGTACTTTGGGACAAGGCAATGCAGGGGCGGTTAATATTAACGCTTCAGATACCATCTCGGTTGATGGAGAAGCTTCAGATGGCTCATCCAGTTTCATTTACAGCATAGTAACACCAACAGGAGTAGGTGACTCTGGTGGAATGGATATTACTACATCTAACCTCTCTGTTACTCAGGGAGGTTTAGTCAGTGCTACTACTTTTGGTCAGGGTGATGCGGGAAATTTGACTGTGACGGCTTCAGAATCCATCGAATTAGTTGGGTCAAGTAGGGCATTTCCTAGTGGTTTGTTTGCTAATACTATTGAAGGTAATGGAAACGGTGGCAAGCTAACAATAGCAACTGATAAATTAATAGTTCGAGATGAAGCAGTGATAACTGTTGGTAATTTTCAAGAACTTATAGAAGGAAGTCGCGAACCTCTTCCCCCAGGAACAGGTGCTGCTGGTAATCTGGAAATTAATGCAGGCTCGGTTGAAGTTAGTAACCAAGGAAAAATAACCGCAGACAATGCTAATGGAATTGGTGGGAATCTGACACTAAATGCAGATTCTTTAACCATAGAAAATCAAGCATCTATTTCCGCTTCCACTACTGCCGATCGCGGTCAAGGTGGTATTCTGACTTTAAATATTGATGATACTTTGCTAATGAGCAATGATAGTTCGATCTCGGCAAGAGCAGACAGTGGTGCTAATGGCGGTAATATCGATCTTAATGCTGAGTTGGTGGTTGCTTTTCCCAACCAAAACAACGATATTATTGCCTCTGCTGCAAGAGGAGATGGGGGAAATATTGACATTACGACTAATTCCATTTTTGGCTTAGAAGAAAGAAGCTCTACACCAGAAAACAATACCAATGACATTGATGCTTCTTCCGAATTTGGACTAGATGGCACAGTAGCGATTAACGAACTGGATGTTAATCCCGTAGAGGGACTAGAAGAATTACCCACAGAAGTAATCGATGTGACCAGATTGATTGCCCAAAGTCTCTGTCAACAAGGAGATCTGAGTGAATTTATCGTTACGGGTAAGGGTGGTATTGCACCCAGTCCCAACCAAATGCGAGAGTGGGAGGTTAGTGAGGTGGATTTGGTTGAACCTGCAATTTCTAGAGCAGGGGAGGCAGGGGGGAACCGCGATAGCGAAAGTGTCTCACCGTTCGTCCGTACAGGGGAAGATGGGGAAGATAAGGAAAAAATTGTAGAGGCGCAAGGATGGATAGTTAACGATCGCGGGATCGTAGAGTTAGTCGCTCGTCAAACTAGCATTCATAGTTCCTCCCTACAGTCAGAAGCTACTCATCCTTGCTCTCTTTAGAGGACATTTGTTGATTTAGTTTCGTTAATTATTATTAGGTTCTCCGATTCATCAAATTTGGAGAACCTCAATCCCTCTCCTGGAAAGAAGAGGGAATTCAGGCTCGGTTCTTGAATCGCTTCGTCGGCACATTGACGCTTTCCCTACAGATGTAAGGCTTCTCGCCAATTAGCTAAGACGAGTTAAACAATTACCAATAATGAAATAAACCACTAACATAGCAGCAGCAGCAGCAGCCACAAGCGTCCCAGCTAGCATTAGAGAGAACTCGTGCCGATCCAAAGCTGATTGCATTAGATGCAGCGACCATGCTACCAAAGCAACATCAAATATGAGAATTGGAATCAGCATTTTTACAAAACGTAAACTTTCCTCTTATTTTAATACACAATATTTCAGTTTTGGGGGTGTTCTTGACAATTTAAGCTTTACTAAAGATTATCTAGATTAAGTTAATCTGACGGGTATTTGACGTTCGCCGAGATAGGTTTTAATTTCTCGCACGCTAAGCTGTCCGAAGTGTAGTAGAGAAGCTAAAAGAGCAGCCTCAGCTTTACCTTGGCTCAACGCTTCGTAAATATGTTGGCAGTTACCCGCTCCTCCAGAAGCGATTACGGGAATTTCTACCTGTTCGGCAATAGTACGGGTTAACTCCAGATCGTATCCAGCCTGAGTACCGTCGGCATCCATACTGGTTACTAACAATTCTCCCGCACCTCTTTCAGCCATTTCCTTAGCCCAAGCGATCGCGTCTATACCTGTATTTTTTCTACCGCCACGGACAAAAACATCCCACCCAGGACGCTCGGATTTAGTACGTCTACGGGCATCGATCGCCACTACTATACATTGTTTACCAAAGCGATCGCTGGCTCGATTAATAAAATCTGGATCGCGAACTGCTGCGGAATTGATACTGACTTTATCTGCTCCTGCCCGTAATAAAATTTTAATATTCTCTAAGGATTGAATACCCCCACCAACTGTCAGGGGGATAAAAACCTGCTCTGCGGTACGATAAACGACATCGACAATTGTGCCTCGATCTTCATGAGTTGCAGTAATATCTAGAAACACCAATTCGTCTGCTCCCGCATCATTGTAGACTTTTGCTAATTCAACAGGATCTCCCGCGTCTTTGAGATCGACAAAATTAACTCCTTTTACTACTCTTCCTGCATTAACATCCAGACAGGGCAATATTCTTTTGGCAAGCATAGTCAGTTTTTTTTTTAGTCGGCTGAGTCTTCTTTGGTTAACAATAGCAACGAGTTTGGAGTTAAAATCGAGCAATCTTTACAGGATCGCAATGTTGAAGTCAAACAAGTTGGACTCAAAGGCAGACTTTATTCTACATTATTTGATGAACTCTATACACTTGCTTTCTTTTGGTGGTAATAATTTTCCTGCAACCATGTTTGCTATTTCATAAATTTTTCTAGTTGTAAATGTGTTGGTTATGTCTACTGGCTTCATTGGTTATCTAATATTTGGTCAATCTTGTTTTCAATGGTTGTCAGCTTCCTGAGAACTGTCGGTCTGTCCTCATCAATTGAAGCTAGCATTCTATTTTGAGCCTCTTCTATGCGAGTTAGTCTTGATGCCAAATCTTCAAGTCTAGCTATCCTTTGTTCATGCTCTAATCGATCTGTTGCTCTTTGCTCAATCATTGCTTGAATCGCACGAGAATTAGAATCTATTCTCTGACCTATAGCTTTTATGGCTAAAGCATTTGATTGTACTAGCTGTTTCAATTCTTCATCTGTCATTACTCATTCCTCATTCTAAAAACCGCAGTTGAGATCTCAAAAATCTGAGGATTCAGCGATCGCAGTATAACCCGTTGGGCTGTTAATACAGGAAGAGAAAATGAAACAATCGATCGAAATAATTACTCCCAACGCCAAAATTAAAATAATTTTCTCGAGCGCAGAAAAATTCTCAATAAACCCATAATTAGCATTGATAGAGGCAGTTTATCTTTTTCAATCGCCGTATTAAAACTAGAGCGGGATTTTAAACGAGCAAAATATAATTCTAGATTGGGGCGTGTATTATTTTCCCAGAGAAGATCGTATTTTAATTCATTCAGTCGATTTAAAACCGCCGTCCATACTGTGTCAGCTAAGGAATAGGTGTCACCACATAGCCAGGGTGTTTGACTTAGTTGTTCTTCGAGTCGATCCAAGATCGGTTTGATTTTGGCATCAATCTCGGCAATCTCTTGTTTATTATTAATTGTAGAATTCCACTCCCTCACATCTTTCAACTTGGCCAAGTATTGTTGTCTAAATTCGGGATATGTTTGTATTAGTTGCGGAAGTAGTTTCTCTTTGACTCGAACCGATCGCCGTAGGATAATGCCTTCTATTCCCCGATAGTTTCCATACATCAACTCCCGCAGGGGAAATCGATCTTGTAAATCGATCCAATTATTCATTTTTTCTTGTAGTTTGGGTTCTGCTGGAGTTAGTTTGGGATTGGGAAATTGTCGATCTAGATATTTAATAATTGTGGCTGAGTCTGTAATTACCCTACCATCATCAATTAAAGTCGGCACGACGGCTTTAGGATTTAGCTGAATATAGTTTGGCTGTAAGTTTTCAAATGTTAACAAATTAAGCAAATGGCTTTTCCATTCTAGATTTTTTTCAGCCAAGACTAGCTTTACTTTTTGAGAACAGAGTGATTCTGAAGCATGAAATAGTTCTAGAGTCATAATAATTCTGGTTAAGTACGCAACATCAATAAAATTCCGATAAAAATTAAGCTCGATGCTAAAAAGCGATCGAGCGTCAGATGTTCGCTAAAAAACACATCGGCGAAAATTGCGGTAGCTGCAATACGAATGCCTGAAGCTACGGGAACAGCAGCAGAAACAGGTAAGTACTTTAATGCTTGAGTAAAAAAAATAAGATCGAGAACATAACAGGCGATCGCGCCGATAAACCAGGGAGATATTATGACAAACGAACCAGAATGTGACATGGCTATATTTGCCCGTTTGAGTAATAGATTTCCTCCACAAGTTCCGATGGTAGAAACTCCCAAGAGCGTCCAACCATACCAGAAATGAGTCATGTTATTATTGACAGCTAAAATTACAACAGTTGTCATAAATATATAACAACTGTTATAATAAATCAAGTGATGAAGCTCAAAATACTGAGAAGCAAATAAAATGAGGCAAAACGATCGCCGTTTAGAAGTAACCCAAGCAGCATGGCAGGTAATTGTAAGAGAAGGACTCGATCGAACTAGTACGCGAGCGATCGCCAAAGAACTGGGTTCGTCAACAGGGGTAGTTACTCATTATTTTCGAGACAAAGACGAATTGATGCTATTTGCCTTAGAAAGGGTTTTTGAAAACCTGCATCGAGATCTGAAAGCTTCTGTTGAAGGATATCAGGGAATTAAACGGCTAGAACAGATGATTTTAGCAGCACTCCCCTTAGAACCAAATAGCTTAGATGGTTGGCAGGTTTGGGTTGCTTTTTTAGGCTATGCAATTGGGCGGGAAAAACTAATGCAAGAACATCAAAAACGCTACGAGTTGTTACGCCAAATCATTTATCGTGAGTTAGCCGATCTACAAGCAGCAAAGCTAATCGAAGACGATCTCGATCTAAACTTAGAAGCCAAGGCACTGATAGCACTTGTTGATGGTATCGGAACGGGAGTTGTAATCAACCCCCAACAGTTCGATCGCGATCGACAACGGTATCTGATACAAAGACACATCAAAACTATACTGACAAAATCTTGAGACGTTGCTGAATCCAAGCACCAGTTTTTTACTCAATCTTGGCGATCGCTCAAGATCGTGTCTTCTAACAAAGTATAAATCACGGGTACAACTATTAAACTGAGTAAAGAGGAAGTAATTAAACCGCCAATAATACCGACAGCCATTGGTTGACGTAATTCCGAACCAGCACCCCATCCTAGAGCAATTGGTAGCATTGCCAAGATAGTGGAGAAGGTAGTCATAAAAATCGGACGCAGGCGTAACTCTCCTGTAGTTAAAATTGCTTCAGTACGATTCATTCCCGACTTACGTAGTCGATCGGCATAGTCGAGGAGTAAAATAGCGTTTTTATCCAATAAACCCAGGAGAAAGATTAAACCAATTAAAGAGATCATCCCAAAATCGCTTTGGGTAACTAGCAGAGCGAACATGGCACCGACAATAGATAGAGGTAAGGATAAACCAATTACCATTGGCTCTAACCAGCGACGGAAGGGCAAATAAAGCACGATCAGCATACAAATTACTGCTAGAGTCAAAGTGACGGCAAATTCTCCTAAAATTTTTTGCGAACGAGCAGAATCTCCCTCTAAATCGAAGTTAATCTCAGGGGGTAAGATTTTTCTGGCGATCGCTTGAGCCGTTTCGGTGGCATCGCCAATTCCTTGCTCGGCGGTTAAATTAGCATTAATATATGCGACTCGCTGGCGATCGAGATGGAGCAGTTTATCTAGGGGTTCGTTGACTCCATCCACCCTTACGTCTTCAAACCCCGCTAACTTTTCGATTTCTTGTTGAAAAGCGATCGCGCTGGTTCTTAATTGGGTGAGATCTTCTCCCTCTAGAGAGACTTTAAAAGAAGGATCTTCTCCTGTTTCTACAAAGGGAATATCTTCGACACTAACAATTACCTGGGGGATTTGAGGTAGGTTTTGACGTACTTGTGCTTGTACTAGAGCGGTAGTTAAATTACGTTCGTCCTTGAGTTTGATATAAATTTCCCCTTTGTTTGGTTCTCCTCGCACCCCAGCAATGGTGTAAACAGATTGCACATCGGGGTGAGCTAAGACTGTCTTTTCAATCTGTTGTGCTACTCTAATAGTTTTTCTCAGCAAAATCCGTTCTGGCGATCGCGCTATATTTTTTAACCAGCTAAAATTAGATTGAGATCTTCGATCTTTAGAGGGCAAGTTATTGTTCTCCCCTGGGGTTTTATTGGTAATTCCTGTAATTTTAGGTAAAGGGGTAGTGTAAACAATCTTAAATTCCCCTCGATCTAGTTGGGGGACAAAACCCTGGGGAATCAGAGGTATCAGGGCAATTCCTGCAATAAAACTAGCTACAGCAATACCGACTACCGCCCGACGATGATTTAATGCCCACTGTAACAAATTGCGATATTTACCCGTAATAAATCCCGACTGCACTTCATCTTGTCGATCTTTAATCTGTTTTGCCCTCAACCAGTACACTGCCAGTACGGGGGCTAAAGTTCGCGCAGCCAATAAAGAAGTCAAGACGGCAGCAGAAATAGTCATGCCAAAGGGACGAAAAAACTGTCCCAAAGTTCCACCCATCAAGCCAATGGGTAAAAAGACAGCTACGATCGTTAGGGTAGAAATAGAGGCAGTCAAACCAATCTCGCGGGTAGCAGAGAGTGCAGCTTGGCGGGGAGTTTCTCCTGCTTCTAGATGACGGATAATATTTTCTACTTCCACGATGGCATCATCGACAATAATCCCAATCGCTAGGGCCAAAGCTAGTAGGGTGAGAGTTTCTAGATTAAATCCCGCTACTGCCATCACAATAAAAGTACCCAAGAGAGATAGGGGAATGGCGATCGCCGTAATTAAAGTTGCCTTAAAATTACGCAAGAAAGGGAAAATTACTAAAATTGCGAGGACTACTGCACCTAATAAGGCTTCGATGGTAGCTTGAGTACTATCGCGAATATAGTCGGCGGGGGTTTGAGCTAAGATCAATTGAAGATCTGATAAATCCTGTTTTAACTGGGCGGTTTTTTGTTCTACTGCTTTAACGACTTCTAGAGTATTGGCATTACTTTGTTTGATTACCTGAAAGGCAATTGCTGGCTCGCCATTAAAATTAATCAGAGTATTGCTATTGGCGGTAGGAATATCGGTGCTGGCATTACTAAAATCGGGATTACCTAAAAGATCGATTCGTTGTACTCCTGGTAGCTTTTCCAGAACGGGAACAATATCATTAGTGGCAATCTGGTTTAACTCTTGGAGGCTGTGTTCTCCATCGCTCAAGATATAACTAATAACACTGGTTTCATTAAGATTAAAAGGAATTACTTCTAGATCGGTTGTCGAAGCCAAAGATAATTGCTCTAGATCGGTTTCTATCTTGGCAGTGGCAGCTTGAATCTCAATATCAGTATCCAACAATAAATTAATTACTGTCTGTCCCGTATAAGTCGAAGAAAATAATTGTGCCAATCCTGGGGTATCTGCTAAAGCTGTCTCCAAGGGGTTGGTAATTTTAGCTTCGGTTTCTAAAACCGAGGTAGTGTTTGCTTGGGCGCGAATTACCACCACGGGAAAATTAACCGCTGGAAACAGAGAATATTTTAGAGAACTAAAAGCCAGGATACCAGCAACCGCGATCGCCAACCAAAAACAGATTGTCAGGCGAGAATGTTCAATTGCTAAACGAGAAAGATTAAACCGCGATCTACTAAACATCGGAAGATTAAATCACAATAGTCTCATCGCTATTTTTGCAGAAAGAGAATCACCCGATTCATCAAATAATATTAACGAATTAAACAGGTTAGTCTGCCAATATTCTTTGAGTAGCGATCGCTGGTATTGTTCCCAAACTTGATACTATCTGTCCTTCTGGCAAGATACTATATAAAGAATAACCAAAGCGATCGAGATTACTGAAAAATAACGTCTTCTCTTCTTATGACAGATTCGCGTGACACCCTGGGCGTAAAACAGGCTGTGGAAGTAGCAACATTGGAGCCTACTCAATTTTACCTTTGGAAAGATCTTAATTGTGCCTACACCGTTCATACTTCGAGCAATCATCTCGATCGGACATCGGCAATAGTTCTGATTCATCCTATTGGTGTAGGATTATCAAAAGTATTTTGGCAACCTTTTATTGAAGCTTGGTTGGCCACAAATCCCAATTCAGTAATTTACAATCCCGATTTAATCGGTTGTGGTGAAGGCGATATGCCTGCGGTAGCAATCTATCCCAGTGATTGGGCAGCACAACTCAAATACTTTCTAGACAACGTAGTTAAAAAACCCGTTACTCTAATAGTTCAAGGAGCGTCATTCCCCATTGCCATTAAGTTAATCCAAAAAGACACTAACACCAATTTAATTAAAGGACTGGTATTATCAACACCTCCAGCATGGCGTACTATGACGGAAGCAGCTAAACCATCAACCCAAAAATTGCTCTGGAATCTTTTGTTTAATTCTCCAGTTGGTTTGGGCAATTTGTTTTATCGTTATGCTCGTCGTCGTCAGTTTATCAAATCATTTTCCGAGCGTCAGTTATTCGCCGATGCCCAGCAAGTCGATCGAAAATGGCTAGACTCCTTAGTAGAAGGAGCAAAAGATCTTCAAAGTCGTTATGCAGTATTTTCCTTTTTGGCTGGCTTTTGGCGAGAAGATTATACATCTGCTATTAGAACTATTAAACAACCCACTCTGGTGGTGTTGGGAACACAAACATCGGGTATCAGTCGAGAAAGTTTCACCGAAACGCTACGAGAAAGAGCCGACTCCTATCTCAGACATCTTCCTCAAGCGCAAGTATGCACGGTGGAGGGACGTAATGTACTTCCAGTTGAGTCAACATCTGATTTGGTCGGGGTTGTTACTGCTTTTTGGCAACAACTAATAGACACTTAGGCTTATTAGCTGAATCAAAGGGTGTCAATAATGGCGATCGCTATTAATCCCCTCGATCGTTTACTGCCGTTCTGAAGCTGACCGAAAAATATTAAACTAATTTAATTAGCCCCATAAATCTTAAATTGTTTAATTTGTCGATCTTGAGGAGGTAATTTTAAGCAGACTTCAACAGCAAAGTGGAAGCAGCCAAGGAAAATATGACACTAAGTCCTTTATCGGTATTTTCTTAGCTCAAAAGTGTAAATAGTCCGAAATGTTAATTATTAATTTTTAACTCAATCATGACTACCCTTTCTCTTGACAACAGCTTAACCACCGTAATTATTATTTTCCAGGTTAAACCCGAACAACAGCAAGAACTGATTGAGGCGATCGAGGAGTTTCTGGAAACTGTCAAGACTCAACCAGGTTTTGTTTCAGCTAATCTACATAAAAGTATTGATGGTGTAAAAGTTGTTAACTATGCTCAGTGGTCGAGTCTAGAAGAATTCGAGGCTTTTAGAAATAACCAAAAAGTACAGGCAAAAGCAGCAAAACTGTTTGGATTGGGTACTTCTGATTCCCATGTTTACGACATAGTAGCATCAGAATCAAAAGTCGGTACGCCCGCAATAAAAGAGGGTGAATATATCGTTCACTTTGCCGAATTTAGTATGCAACCTGAAAACCAGCCCAAAATGGTGGAACTGGCAAAAGAACACATCAAGCCAGCAATGGAACAACCAGGATTGATTTCGGCAACTTTCCACCGCAGTTTGGACGGTACTCGCGTGATTAACTACGGACAGTGGGCAAATAAAGAAGCGATCGAAGAACTAGTTAAAAAACCAGGCTTTAGTAAAGATAAACCTTACTGGGACGGCATTGCCGATAATGAATACCACCTTTATGAAGTAGTGCGCACAGTTAATTGTACGGATGTTGACTGATAACTGATAACTAATAACTGATAACTGATTCATGGCTAAACCAACAATTATTACCGTCGATGACGACCTAGAAGTATTACAGGCGATCGCTCGCGATCTGAGAAAACAATATGGCGATCGCTTTCGCGTTGTTCGTGCTGATTCTGGTGCATCAGCAATTGAGACTCTCCAACAGCTAAAGGTACGCAATGAAACAGTAGCTTTATTCCTCACCGACCAAAGAATGCCTCAAATGAACGGGGTGGATTTTATCGAACAAGCTGCACCCATGTTTCCGAAAGCTAAACGAGTCTTACTGACGGCCTACGCAGATACCGATGCTGCTATCAAAGCAATTAATACCGCCCGACTAGATTATTATCTCCTCAAGCCTTGGGATCCGCCAGAAGAAAAGCTCTATCCCGTTCTGGATGACTTATTGGATGATTGGTTGGCAGTATATCGTCCTGCTTTTGAAGGCATCAGAGTAGTAGGCGATCGCTGGTCGCCCTGTTCTCACAAAGTCAAGGACTTTTTGGCACGCAATCAGATTCCCTATCAGTGGCTGGATGTCGAAATTGAACCCGAAGCGACTAAACTAATCGACTATGTATCCAATGGTAATGGTAGCCAGCCCAAACTGCCGTTGGTCTTGTTTCCTAACGGCGATAAATTAGAACAGCCGAGTAACTTGGAAGTTGCCGAAAAAATTGGACTACAAACTCAAGCGGAAAAACCCTTTTACGATCTGGTAATTGTAGGCGGAGGCCCGGCTGGGTTGGCAGCAGCAGTCTATGGGGCATCAGAAGGCTTGAGTACGGTAATGATCGAACGTTCTGCACCAGGAGGACAGGCTGGTTCGAGTTCTCGGATTGAGAATTATCTCGGTTTTCCCGTCGGTTTGAGTGGCGACGATCTGGCCCGACGGGGTGTGACTCAAGCCAAACGTTTTGGTGTAGAAATTCTGACTCCCCAAGAAGTTGTCGGCGTAAAAGTAGAAGACCCCTATCGCATTGTTAAACTAGCCGACGGTAGCGAAATCAACTGTCATGCTTTGTTGTTGGCAACAGGGGTATACTGGCGCAGATTAAATTTACCAGGATGCGATCGCCTTACAGGTAGAGGTGTTTATTATGGTGCGGCCAAAACCGAAGCACTATCTTGTCAGGACGAGCATATTTATTTAGTAGGTGGGGCAAATTCGGCAGGACAAGCAGCGATGTATTTTTCGCAGTATGCCTCTAAAGTCACGATGCTAGTAAGGGGCGACTCTTTAACTAAAAGTATGTCTCAATATTTGATCGAGCAGATTGATGCCACCGAGAATATTGAAGTACTGACTCATACTGAAGTTGCCCAAGTACACGGCGAAACTAATCTTACTGGTTTAACTTTGGTCAACAATCAAACAGAAGCAACCGAACGGGTAGAAACTAAATCTCTGTTTATCTTTATCGGTGCTAAACCCGAAACCGAATGGCTGGATGGAGTAGTAGCCAGAGACGAACGTGGCTTTATTTATGCCGGGGCAGATCTCAAAGGGAGCGAGCATTTTCGGGGCTGGACAGCTCGCGATCGCGACCCTTTTTTATTAGAAACTAGCGTCCCAGGAATTTTTGTCGCCGGGGATGTGCGACACAATTCAGTTAAACGGGTGGCTTCTGGTGTTGGAGAGGGTTCAATTGCGATTATGTTTGTTCACCGTTATTTGGCCGAAGTAGGTGCATAAACCCGTTCTCCCCCATCTGGGGGTAGGATTTTTGGTTAGTTGCTAGTTGTCTAACTGACAAATAATACCAAATCAATTATTCGTCTTTAGAGGTGAGTAAAATACTCACCTTTTTACTTAAGAAGATCGATAAAATAATGATTTAGACACCAAACTTATCGATTTGCTGTTTGAGGTAAGCTTGGGGTTGAGTAGGGTCGAGTTCGTCAAATTTGAGTTGTTCAACTTTCAAAAGTTCTTCTGGTGGATTAGCACCGAGTTCTTTAGCTAATTCTCTAGCTAAATCCGTTAGAAATATTTGCTCGCCAATCTCTTCGTAGTTAGCTTTTTCTTCGGGTAAATAATCCCAACGTACTAACTGAGTCGAAATCCAGGTAGCAAAACTCTGCCAAGGATAAGGATCGAAATTAATCCGCTCTGGTACTGTTTTGGTATTACCCAGACCATCTTGGAAAGTACCAGTCATGACTGCTTCGAGTACGTCTATTGGCTGATTGAGATATTTCTCCTCAGCGATCGCCCTGGCAACCTCAATCCGATTGGTATAATTACTGGCATATTCAGCAGCTTCGATAATTGCTTTATTTAAAGCTCTAAAAGTATTAGGATTTTGTTTAATCCAAGCATCACCAGCAGTAAAAGCACAACAGGGATGATTGGCCCAAATATCTTTAGTTAGGATGTGAATGAAACCAATATCATCGAAGACTACTCTCTGAGTAAAATTATCGGGCAAAATAAAAGCGTCAATCTCTCCTTGTTTCAGTTTGGCGATCGCAGCAGGAGGAGGCAAGACTACAGTTTTGACATCTGTATCGGGATTTAAACCGCCACCAGCTAAGTAATAACGCAAAATCAAGTTGTGATTGGAATAATAATAGGGAATACCAATAGTAAAGTCTTTAAAGTCTTTAGCTTCTTGAATTTTTCCCTTGTGTTTATTGGCGACTGCAATTCCTTGACCGTTGTTGTTTTCAATACTGGCAAGTTTTACGGAGAAAGCGGAAGCATCCAAACCTAAAGTCATGGCAATGGGCATCGGTGCGAGCATATGACAAGCATCTAATTCACCAGCGATCGCATCATCTCGAACTACCGACCAATTAGAATACTTTTTCAACTCGACATTTAAGCCGTGTCTCTGGTAGAAACCCAGAGGCTCAGACATAATAATTGGCGTAGCACAGGTGATCGGTAGAAAGGAGATTTTGAGGTCTGTCTTTTCTAAAGGACCAGGCTCAAAGGCTTCTTCTTCTATAGACTCTTTTTGTCCGTAGCAACTTGCCAGCGTGACTAAAGCTGCACCTATTGCCACATTGCGTAAAAATTTGCGACGGCTGAAGTGACCGTTGCGAATCGTATCGTTGAAAAATTCTCTCGATCTGTGACCAAATGCTGCTGCAAAAGCCTCGTCCAATCCCCCTGCTTGCTTGATAAGTTCGTTGACTAATCGCTCTCGTTTCGGATCGCCTCGCCCTGCGACTTTTAAAAAAAGAGCAGTTTGTAGGTCTGCTTTACTAATACTGTCTGCAAGGTTTAATACTTGGCGATCGTATATGCCCATTTTTACCAGATCGTCAATTAGATTTTCTGGCTGACTTGGCATATCTGCCATTATTTTTGAACAATCTTGTTGACTGTGAAATCTACCACAAATAGAACACTTATAGATCGGATTTCTTTTGTTTACTCGCTCGCAAGATAGTTTCCATTCTGTTGGTATATCGGTATTAAAAAGCATAGCTGGGAATTTTAACCTCATTGCTATCGGAGCTAAATTAATAAATTTTAATTATAAAAGCAGTAATAAATTAAGCGCAAATAAAAAGAACCTCAGTATTTTTTAAAAGATAAAAAACTTGATATAATTTACCAATTATTTAGTACAAAAACTTGTTAGTTCATTTTTTGTCCTGAAAACTATATATCAATAGCTATAGTTTTAATTATTTTTATGCTAAAAACTAAGAAAATAAATTTTACTGAGTAATTATCTCAAACTATTAATAGCATAATCTCTATTATTATTCAATGAAATAATGTTATATGAAAAACTGGTAACTATGTAGTTTATTTTACGAACACGAAATGTTTTTCTAGATCTTATCTGAAAAAATATAGATAATATAATAATATAATAGTTGGTTGATTTGGATGCGTTATTTATTTATGAAGTATTTTTAAAATTTATAAATAAGGGCGGACGAAGCTTGTATTTTTCAATTTTTAAAACTGAAAATTTTTTATCCAAATCGATAAGAAAATCATTATATATAAAATTAAACCGAACAAATTATTGGCATTTTAGATCGATCGTGAAGTAATTTTTAGTACATTTTATAAATACTAATTTTAGTAAAAATACTCATTTTAATTAATACAAACAAATAACTATTAAATACCATGACTACTAAACAAGAATCTAGCAACCTAAAACCAGCATCATCTTCCCGACTACCAACAAGAAACCAAATCAAAGCTAGCTCTTTACGTCGCCGCCTATTGTTTACTATTTTGCCAACGGTATTAATTCCACTTTTAGTAGCTAGTGGTATTGGACAGGCAATCACAGAACGTAGAGCTAAAACTCAAGTTCTTAGAGAGCTTGAAAATAATACTGTTTTGTCCAGTAAGACAGTAGCAACTTTTTTGCGGGATGCTTTTAAAACTATCGATCTAGTTGTTGCTAACCCCGAAATACCACAGGCAATGAAAGCTGGTGCAAAAAAGGCTGAAGAGGAAAAATTAACTGAGCGATCTATTTCAGAGCTAGAGCAGCAATTTGCTACTACCAGACGATTGATAGCCGACGATAATCTAACTGATTATCTCCAAAAAACTGTGAGATATAGTCCAATAGCCGAAATATTTTTTACCGATCGCAATGGTTTCAATGTAGCTTATAGCAACTTGACTTCCGATTTTGTTCAAAATGATGAAGATTGGTGGAAAAATAGTCAAGTAGGACGAAGAGAAATTAATGGATTTGCTTTTGATGAATCGGCAAATACCAATGTATTTGAATTATCTGAGGTAGTAAAAGATTCTCAAACTGGTGATTTTCTGGGGGTAATCAAAGCAGGTATTGCGGTTAATATCTTGACTTCTGATATAGAAAACCTATACGGAGAACAAAACCGAGATTTTCATTTTCAAATTGTTGACCCTAATAGTAGTTTGATTATTAGTAATATCGAGCTTCATAAAGAGCGTGAAATAGAAGATGGTACTCACGCTACGGAAGCAGTAGAGGTACTAGGGGGAGAGGCGATTCTCGATCTGGGTAAAACTCTAGTACAAGTTGCCGACAATTCTCTAACTTTGGCAGAGGCAAAACGATCGATCGAGGAGAAATCGAGCTTTTCTGAGGTAAATATTAATATTAACCAAGATCGAGTATTTTCTGAAACTATTGTTACTGCTTTATTGAGATATCAAAATCAATTTTATAGTGTGTCTACTGTTCCCAAGACTAATCTCGTTTCCATCGGTGAAATTGATTACGAAGTAGTAGCTAGTGTGGGGAGAAGTCTGCAAATAGTATTCATTCTCACGGCTGTGGTTCTGGGGTTAGTTTCTTTGGCGATTATTATTCTTTTAGCACGACAAATTACTAAGCCCCTAACTAATTTATCTGCCACTACCCAAAAAGTAGCAGCAGGAAATCTAGATATTGAAGCAGATATTAAAGGTACGCTGGAAACACAAACCCTAGCTTATAACTTTAATAACCTAGTTAAACAAACTAGAGAATCTCTACAAACCCAAAAAGCTCTAGCCGAAGAACAACGTCAAGAAAAAGAACAGCTAGAAGCAGCGATCGCTACTTTGTTAAACGAAGTTTCAGATGCTACAGAAGGAGATTTAACCGTTAGGGCGAACTTAAATTCCATTGAACTAAGTACCGTTGCCGAT
>JASJEI010000375.1 GCA_030064795.1 Pleurocapsa sp. MO_226.B13
ATTGACTTATACATTTCCCTTTTCTTTACTGCTGAAGAAATCTTGTAACGAAGACTCATCAACGATGTATGCTTTTTCTCCATCTCGTATTGCTCGTTTACCGTGTCGAGGAAAAACGCCGATATCAAAATTAACTTTCTCACCGCCCACTAGATAGACAAGTTCTTCATTGAATGGATTACGTAGATGATGGGGTGGCTGAGGTAGTCCAAACCCCATAAAGTCTCCCGCTTCAACCTCATATTCTTCCTCTCCAATCTCCGCTATACCGCGCCCTGAAAGAATATAAATCCACTCTTCCTCATTGTGGTGTGCGTGGTAAATAAAAGACTCTTTTCCTGGTGGTACGCGAGCGAGGGAAACACCGATCCGCTTTAAACCAACACTATTTCCAAGGGGACGAAGATATATTTCTGAATTGGGATTGAGTGGATGGCGAAACTCGATCTCATTCAGCCTATTAATCTCTGCGGCTTGGATTAAAGATTGTGGTTTTTCTGCCATTTTAACTACCCTATTGACGAGATCTTTCAACGAACAGCATTGTTTATATTGGTGGAAAGCTAAGCAATGCTTTAGCTCTATCCGCTTTCTCTAGAAAATTTATCTCTCCATTCGCGGTATAACTGTTCTGCATAGAACATAATTTCTTCTCTCGGCAACCTAATTTTGGGTTCTTGTGATGGGTAGAGGTTTTCTAGCGTTGTCGTGTCTTGTTCGATTACCAAATCGAAAGCTTTAAGAAAATCTTTTCTAAACAACGAAAATATCGATTTACCGAACAATTGATGCTGGGGTTTGGCGTAGAGCAAAACAAAAGTTTTAGTCTGGTTTTTCTGCTGGGGATAAAGAACAAAAAACTGAGCAATTTGTCCTGAAAAGGAAGTCGTCACAATACTGGTAGTGGAGGGAAATGAGTATTCAAATTCATTATTTAAAGTTTTTGGTGTAGTCAGTAAAGCAGGCTGTTTGAGCAGATCTGCCCAAGTATTATCTTCTCTAGTGATTGTTTGGCTTAGTTTAGTGTAATAGCCATTTTCTTGATAGTGGTCAATTGCGATCGCGCCAAACTTAAATGGCTCGCGATGAGTCCCGCAGGCGTGATTAAAATCGTAATTGATTTTAAGACATTTGAGGAAATCCGCTGCGATACTTTTTTCACCAGCAACTCCGATAAATTTAAATCCTGCCGTTATTCGAGGAATTAAATCGGGGATGGGTAATCTGGGTTCAAATCCACCATAAGTCCAAATCAGTTCTTGAGTAACTATTAGTTCTAAAGGTTGAGCGATCGCTTTAGATTCCAGTTTGCCTTCCCTATACAGTCTTCCCTGTCCGTCAAATTCTAAAGCGTGAAAAGGACAAGTTATGGTATTTCTTTCTGGACACACCCAACCATCAGATAGGGGTGCTTGCATATGGGGACAAACATTATTAAGAGCAAAAACTTCTCCTTGTTTATTTTGCCAGAGTACATAATCTCGACCATTGAGAGTAATTTTATAAGGTTTCTCGACTCCCAACATCGACTTGTGAGCAATTAACCAGGGCGTACCTGGTAATATCGCTTGCGAGCAATTAGTTGTTTCCGATGGGAAATTAGCTATTACGGGTAGATTCATAGAATACCTCCTAAACCTAGAGGTTATTGCAGGATCGAATTATTCGTCTTTACCTCTACAAAGCTGCGATCGGGTTGTGAATAATAACTTAGATATTAATCGAGAATAAGTAGAGAAATTATAATAGCTTAAGTCTTACTCGCTCAATTTTTACCCAATACTAAAATCATAGTGTTCGTCAATCATAGAGTTCCGTCCTTAAATGGAAAACAGGCTAAATTTATTTCAGTGAGCGATGAGCGATGAGATTGTTCCGAAGAAGCACTCTTTGTTTCTACTTCCTGAGAATATCTATATTGTCAGTTGTAGCTTTAGTTGTTGCAGCATTTATCCTTGTCCGCTCTCCCACCACTATTATTGCCCCAGCCGATCCCGTCGCCCCTGTTACTGTCTATATCACTGACTACGGCTATCATAGAAGGCTAGTTCTACCTACGAGTCAAGGTGAACTTCTTCAATATGCCTATGGAGATTGGGATTATTTTGCTCTAAATCGGCAAAACTGGAATAATGCGATCGCAGCACTGCTAATTCCCACTCAAGGAACTCTCGGCAGACGCGAATTTAAAGATCTTGCTCAGCTTAGGCAGACTCTTGGTTTGGATTGGCAAGATATTCTCTTGAGTTTAGAAGTCTCCAGCAGCAGAGTCTTCAGTTTAGAGCAGTCTCTAGATATACGCTTCAACCACAACATTGACACTAGTATCTTCAATCCTCATAATAGTCTGACTCTCGTTAAAGATGAACGTAATTACAGCTTGTGGCACAATAGCAATCACGAACTAGTTTCGTGGCTCGAAAGCCTAGATTGCCAAGTCAGGGGTTTTGTAACGTTGCCCAATCTTCAACTCCAAGATACAGTTTCCATAGAATTTCCATATTAGAACTTGTCATGATAAGGCTAAGGCAATATCAAGCAAAAGACTGGAAAGCTATTGCAGCTATTCACGATCGTGCCAGATTAGATGAACTGAGGGCGACAGTCGGGGTAGAGGCTTTTTTATCATTGGCGGATACAGCTGAAAATGAGGGCTTGTTTGAGGGAGAGATTTGGGTAGCTTGCGATGATGAAATTGTGGTCGGGTTTGTGGCTTTTGTTGATGACGAAGTAACCTGGTTATATGTATCGCCTAATCATTATCGACAGGGAATTGGACGGAGATTATTAAGAAAGGCGATCGCGAACTGCGACAGCATCATCAATATTTCTTTATTGAGTGGCAATGACGCAGCACTAAATCTTTATCTGAGCGAGGGATTTAAAATTGTGGAAACTAAGACAGGAAAACTCAACGGAAATGAAAGTTTCTCCGCAACTGGATATATTCTTCAGCTTCACAAGCAATAATCTTCAACTAACGATCTAATGCTCTTGTAAACCAGGTTTATGAGCTGGCAAAGGCGATCGCTCTTTAATAACCCGATCTGATAAATGTCGTGTATCAAAAACCGACAAGTCCTATTTTTTCAATCTTTGAGAACGTCTCACTAGAGAACAAAGTCCGCACATCTTTTTTTCCTCCCTAGCTTTTTTGAATAATGTAGAAATTGTTCATGATGTCATGGTCGAGTTGCTCGATTTCTATCTTAATTGACAAAAGAGGACTCCCACTATAGCCCCAAGGATGTAGGGCTTAGTGGCGAGGTGAATTTTGTCCGATAACACAAGCATTGTAGCCATTCTTTACAGAATCTACACAAACAATTGTACTGTGTAGGCTACAATACAACTATGCTTACATTAAATTACGAGTACAAACTAGAACCAACCCTAGAACAGATTAAAAGCATTGAGAACACTCTTGATGTATGTCGGTCTGTCTGGAACTTTGCGCTGGCGTATCGCAAAGACTGGTGTAAGTCTCGATCTGCTCAGATTAATGCTTGTTCGATTGAACGTGAATATATCATGTCGGTTGATGAGCCATTTCCTAATTACCACGTTCAGGCTAAACAGCTAACAGAAGCCAAAAAAGCTAATGACTTTTTGAAATCTGCCAATGCTCAGGTTTTACAGCAAACACTGAGAACTTTAGATAGAGCATGGGATGACATGAAAGCTAAGGGCTTCGGATTTCCTCGCTTTAAAAATAAGTACCGATTGAGGTCATTTGTTTTTCCTCAGTTAAATAAAGATCCGATATCTGTTAAGTCAATTAAACTACCTGGGCTGAAAGAGGTTAAATGGCGAATGTCTCGTTCAATTCCTGATGGTTTTGTGACTAAGCAAGCAAGAATAGTAAGAAAAGCATCTGGTTATTTTGTGATGCTGTCATTACAGCTAAATGTTGATGTGAGCGATCCGTTGCCTCATGGTCACCCCTTGGGTTTGGATTTGGGTTACGACAAATTTGTAGCTACCAGTGACGGTAAAGAGATTAAAAGACCTCGATTTCTATTGACTCTACAACGTAAGCTGAAATTGCTACAACGTAGACTAAGAAACAAACAAAAAGGCTCGAACAATCGACACAAATTAAACCAGAAAATAGCTCGGCTACATCAGCGTATATCTGACACTCGAAAAGATTGGCACTTTAAGTTAAGCCATCAACTTGTACAAGATGCGGGAATGATCTTTGTTGAAGATCTCAATTTTGTGTCTTGGCAAAGAGGAATGCGCTCATTACATAGTGCCGATGCTGGCTTTGGTCAGTTTGTAAATATTTTGCAGTGGGTATGTTGGAAAACAGATACTTATTTTTCTAAGGTGAATAAAGGTCGTTGGTTATCTATCAGCACATCCCTAAAACTCGGTAAGCAGTTCTGCTCTAAGGAAACAAAACAATGATTATGAGGAACGAAGTAACCTACCCGATTGCTCTCATTGAAATGGTCGATTTCAAGAGTAGTCAGCTAAGACGCAATTTCTATCTCAAAAAGATAGGCAACGGGAAGGAAAGATTGAGTCAGAAGCTTAACGCTTTACTGTAATGGTAAAGATACGCTGACGGACTCACGGTAATACGGAATGTAAAGCTACAAGTAGCAATATATATGTTATGAACACGGTACAACCGATGTATAAATGGGATGAAATCCCCTGGCGCAAGCTAGAAAGGAACATCTACAAGTTGCAAAAGCGGATTTACAAAGCGTCACGTCGTGGTGATGTCAAATTAGTTCGACGACTCCAAAAACTCTTAATCAAGTCTTGGGGTGCAAAATGTCTTGCGGTTCGTCGCGTTACTCAGGAAAATCAAGGTCGTAAGACGGCAGGTGTGGACGGGATTAAAAACCTGACCCCGAAGCAACGTCTAACCTTGGTAAATAAATTAACACTGGGTTCAAAAGTCGCTCCCACTAGGAGGGTATGGATTCCTAAACCAGGGAAAGAAGAAAAGCGACCATTAGGAATACCGACTATCAAAGACCGAACATTGCAAGGGCTAGTCAAACTGGTTCTCGAACCAGAATGGGAAGCCAGATTTGAACCAAATTCACACGGGTTCAGACCAGGACGCTCATGTCATGATGCAATCGAGGCAATCTTCAATTCAATCAGAATCCAACCAAAATATGTGTTGGATGCCGATATAAGTAAGTGTTTTGACCGCATCGACCATAAACAACTCCTAAGAAAACTAAATACATTCCCTACCCTACGAAGACAAATTCGAGCATGGTTAAATGCTGGTGTAGTGGATAATGATAAGTTGTTCCCGACATCTGAGGGTACGCCACAGGGCGGGACATTAAGCCCACTTTTAGCGAACATTGCCCTTCACGGAATGGAAACCTACATAAAAGAGCAGGTTGGAAAAATGGTTATCAAAGACAATAATGATGTAAAAATTAGTCTTACCAAGAGAAAACAATCTGTTTCATTAATAAGGTACGCCGATGACTTTGTAATTCTTCACAAAGACATAACCGTTGTCCAAAGATGCTCAGAACTTATTTCTGAATGGTTAAACGACATGGGATTAGAATTAAAACCTAGCAAAACAAGGTTAACTCATACCCTGAATAGACATAAAAAAGAAACACCAGGATTTAATTTCTTGGGTTTTCATGTCCAACAGTTCCCAGTTGGTAAATACAATTCTGGAACCAACAAGGGTAAGAAACTAGGTTTTAAAACAATTATAACTCCATCACAAGAAAGTCAGAAACGGCATTATAACAAATTGGCAGAAGTAATTGAAAAGCATAAAAGTGTTACACAGGTATCACTAATTGCTCACCTCAATCCTATTATCAGAGGGTGGTGTAATTACTTTTCTAACGCGGTAAACAGCGCAGTGTTTAGCCGTTTAGCACATCTTTTATTTTTGAAGTTATACAGATGGGGGTTACATCGTCATCAGAACAAAGGAAAGAAATGGGTTAAATCCAAATATTTTCATAGGGTTGGTGACAACAATTGGGTCTTTTCATCTAGACAATACGACAATCCTTTCATTTTAGTGTCTCATAGAGACTTTACATCTGAAAGTAAAACCAAAAAGGATAAAACCTCTCGTAGATTTGTCAAAGTCAAAGGTGATGCCAGTCCATATAACGGCGACTTAATTTATTGGAGTTCCCGAATGGGTAGACACCCAGAGATGCCTACGCGAACAGCATCTTTGCTCAAGAAGCAAAAGGGCAAATGCAAATGGTGTGAACTAATTTTTCGCGAGAATGATGCAATAGAAATCGACCACATCATCCCAACCGCAGCAGGTGGTAAAGATGAATACAAAAACCTACAACTATTGCATGGACACTGCCATGACGAAAAGTCAAAATCTGACCTCAAAATCATTGATGATTATCAAAGGCAGAAGAGGATAACAGAACTCTATAGATGGTTTAATAAACTAAATTGGACATGGAAAGAAGATATCCCTACTATGACTTAATTAGGCGTTCTAATGACAGTAGCCGTCTTATTGAGGAGCGTAGTGATGGGAAACTATCACGCTACGTTTTGGCGCGACTTGAAAGTCGTGTGTTTGGTGCATTCAGCACCTTTATGATTGGGATGCCGTCATCCCCAGGGAATCTTTTCTCCCTGTCCTCGCGTAAAAGGGTCACGTACCCCGTCTACGCTATG
>JASJEI010000100.1 GCA_030064795.1 Pleurocapsa sp. MO_226.B13
TCGACTCTGATTTTTTTCCTTCCTGTTTCTTCTTCTCTCCACTCTCTTGAGTCGGAGTTGGAAATATTAACTAGAAGGTTTTTAGTTTTGTTTCTCCCAAAAGCTGTGTGTTTAAAAAAACCGTCAAACTATTGCTTTGTCTTGGTTCTGAGCGTGGTCGTTTGGGTCCCCCCGATTAACCGCGCATTTACCAATATAGGCAATCTATTTCGATTAGTCAACCCCTTTTTTTGGAAAAAATTGCAGTTTCTTTTTTTGAGTTTCTCAAAGCCTCTCGTGCTATTGTGTTTGGACAGTTCGTTAATTTAGGTTTTTTATGTCTTTATCTTTTCAAGAAGTCATTGCCACTTTGAATGGTTTTTGGAGCGATCTCGGTTGTTCGATCGTTCAATCTTATGACACAGAAAAAGGTGCGGGAACCAAAAATCCCAGTACTTTTTTGAGAGCATTAGGCCCAGAGCCTTGGTCGGTTGCTTATGTCGAACCCTGTAGACGACCTACAGATGGTAGATATGGAGAAAATCCTAATCGTTTTCAACACTATTACCAGTATCAAGTATTGATTAAACCTTCACCTAATAATATTCAAGAAATCTATTTAGATTCTTTAAAAGCTTTAGGTATAAATCCAGAAGATCATGATGTTCGTTTTGTTGAGGACAACTGGGAAGACGCAGCAGTTGGTGCTTGGGGTGCTGGTTGGGAAGTTTGGCTAGATGGCATGGAGGTAACTCAGTTTACTTATTTTCAGCAATGTGGCGGAATCGATTGTCGTCCTGTTTCGATTGAAATTACTTATGGTTTAGAACGATTAGCAATGTATCTTCAGGATGTGGATGCTATTACCAAGATTAAATGGAACGATCGCCTTAGTTATGGAGATATATTTTTGCAGGGAGAAATCGAGCAGTGTACCTATAATTTTGAAGCTTCAGATCCCGATCTGTTATTCAGCTTATTCGATCTTTATGAGCAAGAAGCTAAGCAATTAATCGAACGCGGTTTAGTAATTCCCAGTTTGGATTATGTTCTTAAATGCTCTCATAGTTTTAACTTGTTGGATGCTAGAGGAGTGATTGCTGTTACGGAAAGAACTCGTTATATTGGCAAAATTCGCAGTATGGCTCGGCAAGTAGCCCAATTGTATATTGAGCAACGAGAAAGTTTGGGGTTTCCATTACAGAAAATGATATGAATTTAGTTGAATAAATAGATTGAGAATAACAATGAGCAGGAAAAAAACTTCCTTGCTTGGAGTAGTTTTTCTGCTTCATTATTTTAGGTTGAAAAATCTTGCTCCAAATGCCTAAATCATTATTCATTCAGCAACGCCAGTTATTGATTTTCTGACATTCTTAAGTTTTGAATTAGCTATTGGGCTATTGAAAAATATTTTTTATATTAAGTTACTTTTATAATACAAAAATTGCTCTTAGCATAAGACTAACACTCGACAAGGTCTGCCAAAGTAAAGTACCCTAATTGTGAGTTTGATCGCTGACCGAGTCGGTCTGGTGCAAAACCAAGAAGCCGATAAACATTAGACATATATATGAAACGGATTTTTATTACTGGTGCAACTGGTTGTATAGGACACTACATATGCGAAGAACTGATTCACAATACTAACCACAAGTTGTATCTGCTAGTAAGAAATCCAGATAAACTTCAGTTTGATTATAAAGCTCGTTCGGGTATTCAGATTTTGCAGGGCGATCTGTCACGGATTGAAGAATATACTGATTTGCTTAAAGAAATTAACGTAGCAATTTTGGCAGCTACAGCTTGGGGAGGACAAGCAGAAACTTATGATATTAACGTAGTGAAAACTTTGAATTTGCTTGATTTACTTAATCCTGATATTTGCGAACGAGTAATTTATTTTTCTACTGCCAGCATCCTAGATCGAAACAATCAACTACTGTTACCCGCCAGTCAATTTGGTCATGACTATATTCGCACCAAATATCAGTGTTTTTCCCAACTTTCCCAGCAGGCGATCGCCGATAAAATTATTGCTGTGTTTCCTACTTTAGTTTTTGGTGGCGATCGAAACAAACCTTATTCTCATCTTAGTGCTGGTATTACTGATGTGACTAGGTGGATTAGTTTAATTCGTTGGTTCAGTATTGATGGTAGTTTTCATTTTATCCATGCTCGAGACATCGCGGGAGTAATTAGCTATCTGGTAAAAAATCCTGATTTTTCACCGCCATCAGCATCAGAAGACAATCAACAAGTAGACTGTTTGGTATTAGGTAATCCAGAAATTACTGTCGATCGGGCGATCGCAGATATTTGTAAGTACTTCAACCACAGGATTTATTTACGTTTTCCTCTATATATTTGGCTAGCCAATATTTTTATTAAAATCTTTCGGATTCAAATGGATTCTTGGAGTCGCTTCTCTCTTGACTATCGCCATTTTACCTATACTAATCCTGTTACCCCTGCCAACTTTGGTTTAACCAATTACTGTTCTACCATAGAAGAGTTGATGAAAGTATCAGGATTGTAATCTGTGATTTTACCAACGATATTGTATTGATAACAATTCTCTAATTGTTACAGTCCCGTTCGCCAGAATCTCACAGCCAAATTGTGGTAGTATTTTTACTATATTTTAAGAAAATTGTTGGAAGGTATTATAGATATATGGAAGCTGCAATGATCTTGGCTGATTTGCCAGAAGCTTATGCTATGTTCAAACCTTTGGTGGATGTTCTGCCTATCATTCCCGTGTTCTTCCTTGCTTTAGCTTTTGTTTGGCAAGCAGCGGTAGGATTCAAATAAATTTACAACAAATATTTTGCTCTTTTAATTTTTAGGCATCCAAATCTTGCTGGATGCTTTTTATTTGCCAATTTAGTATAACCTCGACTTTCATAAGTTAGTCGCTTGACGATACTATTTAACCATAGTCAAAAGCTATTGCAGCGTAAAACATTGGCGTAACAATGATTGCGAAAATCCATTAGTGTATCCAAAAATAAAATGCAAACAGAATCTAACTCCGCTCTACAGGAGCAACAAAAATTACTTTCGGCTGTGGCTCATGGTTCAATTTTCATCAGTGCATTAGTCATTTCTATTGGTATTCCTATCGCTATATTGTTAGTTTCCGAAGACACCGTAATTAAAGAAAATGCTAAGGAGGCAATAAATTTTCACATCAATATTTGGTTGATTGGAGGAGTCATTGCTGTATTATCATTTCTTACTTTTGGTTTATTTGGTTTTGTACTAGGCCCTATTTGGCTAGTTACCCACTGGGGTTTATCAATTTGGGCGATTATTCACTGTTTGCAAACCCCAGATAGAGCGTTTCGCTATCCGTTTATTCTTCGGCTAGTCTAAATATGTTACATGGTAAACATAGACCAGGTGGCAATTATGAAAATGATATAGGCGAAGGCGACGATAGTATATGCTGCGGTATTAGTAATCATGGCAATAATGTTTGCTTGAATTTCAGCCAACGATGCTAACACTTATGTTTATTAATGGAGGTATAGTTCCATACATCCTCTTGGATTTTTTGGTGTTGCCTCCTAGTCAAGATAATATTTGCTCGAAAACAAATAATAACCAAAAAAAACGCCCCCCATTGCTGGAGAGCATTTTTTTTAGATTAGATTAATTGACGCTTTCTCAACTTAACCGTTGATCATTGGCGCAGTCATTGCTACAGGAGCCTGATCGCCACTTGCTAGGTCTAAGGGGAAGTTGTGCGCGTTACGCTCGTGCATTACTTCAAAACCGAGGTTGGCACGGTTTAAGATGTCTGCCCAAGTGTTAACTACACGTCCCTGAGAATCCATGATCGACTGATTGAAGTTGAATCCGTTCAAGTTGAACGCCATGGTGGAAATCCCCATTGCAGTGAACCAGATTCCGATTACGGGCCATGCACCTAAGAAGAAGTGTAGACTTCTGGAGTTGTTGAAAGATGCATATTGGAAGATTAATCTACCAAAGTAGCCGTGTGCTGCAACGATGTTGTAGGTTTCTTCTTCTTGTCCGAATTTGTAACCGTAGTTTTGAGATTCAGACTCAGTAGTTTCACGTACCAAGGAAGAAGTTACTAGAGAACCGTGCATAGCGGAGAATAAAGAACCACCAAATACACCAGCTACACCCAACATATGGAAGGGGTGCATTAAGATGTTGTGTTCTGCTTGGAAAACCAACATGAAGTTGAAAGTTCCAGAGATTCCTAAAGGCATTCCATCAGAGAAAGAACCTTGTCCTAGAGGATAGATTAGGAATACAGCAGTCGCTGCGGATACGGGAGCAGAATATGCTACACAGATCCAAGGACGCATTCCGAGACGGAAGGATAGTTCCCACTGACGACCGAGGTAAGAGAATACACCAATTAGGAAGTGGAAGATAATCAACTGGTAAGGACCACCGTTGTATAACCACTCATCTAAGGATGCTGCTTCCCAGATGGGATAGAAGTGTAGACCGATGGCGTTAGAGCTAGGTACTACTGCACCAGAGATGATGTTGTTTCCGTAAAGTAAGGAACCAGCTACAGGCTCACGGATTCCATCGATGTCTACAGGAGGTGCTGCGACGAAAGCGATTAGAAAACAAGTAGTTGCAGCTAGGAGTGTAGGGATCATCAGGACACCGAACCAACCGACGTAGATGCGGTTGTTGGTGCTAGTGATCCACTGACAGAAATTCTCCCAAGCACTGCGAGTTTCGCGTGTTTGTAAAGTAGTTGTCATATGTGTTTATGATTGCGTTATTTAATTATCAAGGTTCGTTCTATTTCTAGAACTGAATGATTCAAGCGGGTTATAAAAATGATGTGCTTGTTTCATCCACATTTACACTTTAACTAAGTTGGGCGACTTTGTCAAGTTTTGTAACAAAATTCTTGACGCTCTCTATCGGAAGTTGTAAAAAACCAAGACAGCGATCGCCTTAATCGCCTTCTAGGGCAAACAAAATAGACACATATATATTAATATTAGTCAAAGACCGTTCAGACTAACTCTCTAACATCGCTAACCCGACCTTTAACTGCTGCTGCTACTACCATTGCTGGACTCATTAAAAGAGTTCTGCCAGTAGATGAGCCTTGACGACCTTTAAAATTGCGATTGGATGAAGAGGCACTCATTTGATCGCCCTGGAGTTTATCTGGATTCATTGCCAAACACATAGAACAACCAGGTTCGCGCCATTCAAATCCTGCCTGTTTAAAGATTTTATCCAAACCTTCTGCTTCTGCTTCCTGTTTTACTCGTTCTGAACCAGGAACGACAAAAGCTTTTACGCCTAATGCTACCTGATGCCCCTGGGCGACTTTAGCAGCTTCACGAAGGTCGCTAATTCTGCCATTGGTGCAGCTACCAATAAAACAGACATCAATTTTTGTCCCTTTGATTGGTTGACCGGGAGTCAACTTCATATAACTATAGGCTTCTTTGGCGATCGCCCGCTCTTCTTGAGGTAAACTATCGGCAACAGGTACGGTTTCATTAATACCCAAGCCTTGTCCTGGAGTAATGCCCCAAGTTACCGTCGGTTCAATCTCGGCCGCTTCAAAAGTTACTATGTCATCATATTCAGCATCTTCATCACTACGAATACTCTGCCACCAGGATACGGCTTTATCCCAAGCCTCTCCTTTAGGAGCAAAATCTCTTCCCTTGAGATAGGCAAAGGTAGTTTCATCGGGATTAACATAACCACAACGCGCCCCACCTTCAATCGACATATTACAAACAGTCATTCGTTCTTCCATACTCATAGCTTCAAAGGTAGTTCCTGCAAATTCATAGGCATAACCTACGCCACCTTTAACTCCTAGTTTGCGAATGACATGAAGAATTACATCTTTAGCAAACACGCCATGAGGCAATTTACCGTTAATTTCGATTTTACGAACTTTGAGTTTAGCTAGGGCAAGAGTCTGAGAAGCTAAAACATCCCTAACCTGAGATGTACCGATCCCAAAGGCGATCGCGCCAAATGCGCCATGAGTAGATGTGTGAGAGTCGCCACAGGCGATCGTCATTCCTGGTTGAGTCAAACCCTGTTCGGGCGCGATTACGTGGACGATACCCTGGTTTCCCGAACCTACATTATAAAATCTGATGCCGTAGTCTTTAGTATTTTGTTCCAAGGCTTGCATCATTTCTTCTGCTAATACATCGGCAAAAGGACGAGCCTGATTTTCTGTAGGAACTATATGGTCTACTGTGGCGACTGTTCTTTCTGGAAACAATACTTTTAGGTTTCTTTCCCGCAGCATGGCAAAAGCTTGAGGACTGGTTACTTCATGAATTAGATGTAGACCAATAAATAATTGAGTTTGACCAGAGGGTAATGTCCCCACGGTATGTAAATCCCAAACTTTATCGAATAATGTTCCCTTGCTCATATAACCGATTGCTGCTGTTTAGCTTGACTAAAAGTATAAAAAGTATGTGTCGTCTATTTTAACGTCAGACTGAATTAATATATCTAGATAATTTCTGAACGACGCTCTCGATCGCAGATCGATCCTAAAAAAAGATTTTTTGTCGGCTCGATGTTCAGTTCTGGCTTGTATGTTAAATACTTTTAGCCATACCATGTTAGTAATCACCGTACTAATTAGTATATACGTATACTAAAAAAGTCGCACATTGGGTTTCTTGGTAAGTTAAATTAAATCGCGATCGCCATGCAATATTTTTATTATCTTTTTTTAGCTCTATCTTTACTAGTTGCGGGTGATAAGGTAGTCGCACAGGAGTCAAAAGAATCTCAAGCTGCTCATCAATACCCAGCCGAATTCAAACAAGATTATGCCCAAGAATGTATACAAACATCTATGGCAGAAGGATTAGCAGAAGTCGAAGCCAAACAATTGTGCGACTGCACGTTAAACAAGTTTCAAAGTCGATATAGTTTAGAAGAATTTCAGCAATTAACTGCTGCTTCGATTAACGACAAACAAGCAGAAATGACCTTAGTTGAAGTAGGACAGATATGTTTTGAACAAATATTATACGAACAATAAACTTTCTGCTAACGTTACTTTCTAGACCACATCTTGTTCGAGGGTAGGGTATACGGAGGAAACCTCAGCTTATACAATCACCCTGTTGAAAGCCTCAGTTTTAAGACAACGATTCTTTCAGTAGCAAGTAATAGTTTTTTTATTCCTGACTCGGTAGCACAATACATTTCTACTAACAAATAACTACTAACAACTGTACGGGCGAACGCCCTAAAGGATTAGCTGAGTCTAACGACTTGCTTGCGCAACCGCGTCGCCGTTCGCCCCCTACTACTAACTACTAACTACTCTACTCTTGACTTCATAGTTAAAACTTCTCTGGCGATTCTAATTTTGGCTTTTAAAGAAGTAGATTCAGGACGACCATGCCCATCCACGCCATAGTAGCTATCAAAAACCGACTGATTATTAACTCCTGGTTTGGTATATCTTTGTAGGTATTGTTGATAAAAGTCGAAATTTCTCTGATAGAGATTATCGTTAATATTGGCCAAAATGTAAATATTAGGAACGCTATTTAATTCTTGTTGAAATCTGTAGAGACAAGAAACTTGTTCCCCAAAATGCTTAATTATTTCTTTGGGTTTATCGCTTCCAAAAAATGTCTTCATGATTTCTTTTCTATACTGAAGCTTAATTTGGCTATTAACGGCTAAAACATTAACCTTTTGATTAAAATAGGTACTGGTAAGCAATGCCCCAAATGTTCCTGCTGAAGAACCAAATAGCAAAGTATCTTTATTACTTATATCTGATAAATTAATTATGTTTTCTAATATTTCCGCAATTGATTTAGCGAAATTAAACTGTGCCGAGCCTACATAAAAACTAGAGGTAAAACCTGGAATAAATTGACCAGGATCGCTGACGCTAATTACAGAAATATTATCATTACCAAATGCAGATATACAGCCCTCAAAACTAACGATTTCTCTTTCTAATTTATAGTCATTGAGAGTTAATTTTCGATATTTTGGATGCGCGCTTTGAAAATAAATATTTAGTTTTGTCGAGTTTTCTTTGAGATAACAAAAAATATAAAAATAACTCAGATCGTATAATTTTTGCCGATTTGAATAATAAATTTTATAAACTACTGGTTCGTCTAAAACAATATCTTGACTCTGGATTTGATGATGATCTAGAAATATTTCTACTTGCCGAAATATTTTAGGGATATAACCAAAAATCTGTTGATTAGATTCTTTGGAATTAACTTGAAAAGCGTAAGCGATTAACTTTGCTATCTCAGAAAAATTTTCTTGTTGTTTTAGTTGCTTAAACTTATTGTCTATATTCTTAGCAACGGTAAGTGGAGCGATATTCATCTAGTAAAATATTAAAGAAATTTAGCTATCTTTGTTTACTAATAAAACTGATTTGATTGGTCTTTCGATCGCATTTCCTTCCCGATCTACTCTGCCATAAATAACTCGACCGTCATAATAGAGAGCAGCAGAACTCCCTCCATCAAGATTCATCGCCTTGACTGCACCGAGACTGGCTAGAAAATCGGCTAATTCTGGGAGAGAAATTCCAGAATCTAGAGGCTGCTGGGGTTGTTGCGCCACCATGGTCAAAATTACGTCTCCTTCTTTAGTGATGCCGACTGCACTCCTGGCGTTGAGACTTTCAGTGGCGATCGCATCGCGAATCTTTTCTCCATCTTGATAGGCAGTAAACCCTTCAGCAACAGAAGTATTTTGGGGTAATAAACTAGGGCCTCCCCCTAAACTCGCGATTAAGGTACAATTGGATGGTATGGGTGAGAAATGTGGCTGAATGTCGTATTGTACTAGTTCTCCACAGTTATAACGACGAAACTCAGCGCGATTAAAGATCTTCCCTAGATATGGTTTCAAGTCGGGGTTATCTACCAGTCTTTCATTAAAACGCGGATCGGCAACTACTTGCGATCGCTCGACGATAAAGGAAGTAGTCTTGTGGTTAATCGGATCGAAATAGCCACCATTAATTGCTGCAACTATATCTTCGTCAGCTTGGGAAACAAAATCTCTAATTGGTTTAAGTTCTCCCGATACTGCGGGTAAAACTGAATAGTCACTATTGTAGGGAATGGTTAGAGTGTGAATAGAACGCTTTGATTGTTCTACATTCTGATAAAGAATTCGATCTTCTAGATTTGCTGCTGTTGTGGGCAGTAAAGAATTAAAACCCAAAAGTGAGATGATGCCCAAGCTAAACCAAACCAGCATTATCCATCTTACTTTCATCTTGTTAATATCAAGCATTACCTACTTTATGAGTTGTTCTCTGTAGCAATACTACTTCGGATAATAAATTAAACCCACCCCTACCTTATTTTTACGGCTAAAAATAGCTTTCGAGGCAATCAAGTCTTTGAGACATACTTGAATCATCGAAACAGGACGATTAATGAGCTTGCTAATTTCTTTGATAGTAATACCAGTATTTCTCGCTTGAATGATTTGTAAAATTTGTTCGCGAGTACTAATACCAGGAGTAGCACTGATTATGGTTATTTCAATCACGGATTAATATTCCCTTGGGCATTGTAAGAGGCGATTATTGAAGTTATCTTGGCGATCGACTATCAGCAGTTAGCTTGAGAGACTACCTATAGTTATCCCCGCAGTTATATCCGCTATTTTGGTAAATGCCCAGAGAAAATATACGTAGGTTGAGCAAAGTTGGCGATCGCGAATTGATTAGTAGTCTCTGAAAAAGCGATCGCTCAGAAATCCAGTCGCTACAAGATCGGATATCTTCTCATACAATTTTTCTCCTTAAAGTTACACTTAAAACCATAGAAGGTCATCAAGCCAGAGTTAACTGTGTCCGCTTTAGTCGGGATAGTCAGACACTAATTAGTGCTAGCTTCGATCGCACGATTAAAATCTGGGAGATCGAATCAGAAACCTGCATGAGAACTGTTCAAGGTCACAGTAATATTGTCATGTCCCTAGCAGTGTTCAACTCGCAGATTATTAGCGGTAGTTGGGATGAAACGATTAAGTTTGAGATTTTAAGACGGGTGAGTGTCTAAAGACCTTGCGATCGCCTAAATTATACGAAAATCTGAATATTACGGGAATTAGTGGTTTAACCTCCGCCCAAAAAATGACTTTAAAGGCTTTAGGTGCGATCGAACAAATATAATCTTGCTTGATTTGTTTAAATCGTCATTGGTGAATCAATATATACTATTGGTTCTGGCATCGAAAACTTAATTTTATAAGCCAAAAGTTTACGAGCGATCGCTTGATTGGCTAAATCTACCAGTCGTTTGCGTAAAGCCAGAGAGTCTTCTCCCGAACTAGTTAGGAAAAAGTTAATCCTAGCGCGAGTCCCTAATTTTGCGTCAGGCTGAGAAAAACGAATTCTCGTGTTGGCTCGATCGATGCCCCAAAATGTGTCCGTACTCTCCATAATAATCCGTTTGACTAGTGCTTGTTCGCTTTCTTCTAAAGGTCGAAAAAAATCTAGGTAGAGCATTGCCACAACTTTCTTGCCCCTACTAATATTTTCAATATTCTTACCTGCCATAATTGAGTTGGGAACGACAATAATTGTGTTTCTACCAGCCGTACGGATTTTGGTAGAACGTAAGCCAATTGATTCGACACGACCATACACATCTTCCCCATAGGGATTAAAATTTACCTGAATATATTCTCCTGGCTGATAAGGACGATCTAAAAACAGTTCGATCGTTCCAATTATTCTCTCTAGTGCGTGTCGTGCAGCAAAAGCAACCACAACCCCGCCAACGCCTATACTGGCAGAAATAGCCACTAAGTTAAGTCGCAAACCACGAGCAAAGAGTAAAACAGCGAACAAAATAATAATTATATTGGTTAAGGTTTCAAAGACTAAAGCGGTTTCATTGACTTCTCCACCCAACCTCTGAACTAGCTTGACAACATACATCCGAATCACTCGTCTGGCGATCCGCGAAGCAAACCAAGCAATGCTAATTGCTAAAGCTAGATAGATAAAAAAGCCTAAGAATTGATAAATTCTCAGATATTGAGCCAACAAATTCAAACATAGAGCAATAAAGACCAATGCTCCGATCGTAACCAAAGAGTTTCTAGTAGGTTCAATCAAGCGATCGTAAATAAGCGTGGTATTTAAGGGAACAAATCGCCGAACTAGCTTAAGTATCCACCAACACAAAAAAGGCAAAATTCGCCCAAAGAAAGGGGCAATTACAGTACCAAGAACGAATAAACTCGACCTTGCCAGAAACTCAAATAGAAATCTTTGATGTTCCTGACTCAATTGCAGCGATTCTGGAATAAACTCGATCATTGTTACTGTAGCTATCTAGATATTTAGTAAGTGGACAGAAAAAAAACCAACAACAGAAGTCTCTTTTCTCTCTCTGCTTTTTCTGCTGCCAAAGGTGCGCTTGTTACCATTTTAGAGTTAACTTGCTCCCACTTACCGAACCCTCGTCTTAAGCTGGAGAAGGCGATTCAGACATTCATTGGTTGAGTAACATCAAGAGTATTTTCTTCAAAACTGAAGTTTATTCCATACTCCTGCAATCGATTGATAATGTTTTCCCTGGCAATTTCCAACAGATTGCTCCTTAGTTCCATCGAACTTTCGGCAGCCCCCAAAATATAAAAGATAACTTGAGTTTTGACATACTCCTGTCCCGAAGCATCGAGAGAATCTTCAAAGGTAATTTGTGTCAGACGATGATCGATTCCTAAAATTTCTCTGGTACTCTCTACAATAAGCTGATGAATAAATGCCTTTTCCTCCTCAGACATACGTCTAAAAAAGGTTAATTCCGCGATCGAAATTACTCTTCTGGCTCTAGTCATATTTTCAATACGGCTTTGAGCGAGTTGACTATTAGGGATAATTACTAGGGTATTTTTACCTGAGAGTCGAATTTTAGTCGAACGCCACCCGATTGATTCAACCCTGCCTAGAGTACTATCGGGCAAGTGAATGTAGTCATCAACAGTAAAAGGGCGATCGATATACAAAACAATACTCCACAGTATCTGTTCTAAAACTTTCTGGGAGGCAAAAGCAATTGCTACCCCGCCAATGCCTAAACTAGCAATTAAACCAAATAGATTGATTTGGTGTGTTTGAGCAAAAATAGAGACAACAATTAAGAGGATTGACGAGTTACAAATAAATTTGGCAATTACAACTAATTCAGTATTGATTTTACATTCGTTGTCTAAGGCAATTCCTAATAAGTAATTGTCGAACAATTCTTTAAATAAACTAAATCCCAGAAAGCTAACATTTAAAGCTACAAGTAAACTAAGGGGGAATTCAAACAATCCTAACCAATTGGGGGTAGGAACATTGAGAATAAATACATCGACAACACTAACTAGGATTATCCAATTTAACCAGCCCTGATAAGGTGCAACCCTGGCTGCCTGACACATCTCAATAAGACTAAAGAACAAAACATTGAATTTCACGAATACGACTGAACCAGACGGCATCATAATATTCCCTTTTGGCTTTTGAAGATGCAAAACAAGGTTGATTATTTTTAGAAGACAAAGCATCAGGAGAAAACAATTCACGACCTTTATTCATGACTCCTCTAAGCCAGCGTAAGCCAATTTTCAGATAACTCAAACCACGTTTCCAATGCGGATCGACCTGAGTTCTCAAACCATTAAGTTGAATTGTCATGCCGTGAGCTGTAGCAAATAGAAGTGCGATTGCAACTACCAAATACAAGCGTTCGAGAGATTGGCGGTCGCGTATTCTTGATTCTTCTAACTGAAAAGCTCCCGATTTAGAATCTAAAAACAGCTCTTCTACGCGGAAACGTAATCCATATTGCCAGAGAGTCTGTAGAGAAGGCTCTTCGTCAGTAATCACTGCCCAAGGTTCTTTGACTCCTTGAACATTTGCCAAAACGATGTTGCAACGAATTTCTCGATCTAACCATAAGCCTACATGATGATAGAAAACTGCTTCAGATTTTGGCGGATAGAGATACTTTAATTCTATTGGATGTTTCCTAGCACCATGCAGAGTGACATCACACGGTAAACGCAAACAATAATGCCAGTTACTATTTTTGAGCCATTTTGTTAGCTGGTGGTTGGCAAAACCACGGTCGGCTAAAAGCATAATGTCTGGATAATTAGATAGCAATCGCTGTGCCAACCTCAGCATTAGTTTGTACTCGCCAAAAGCTACCGTCGAACTTTTGTGTGCTAAAACTTTCCACAGAAATGGAATTGCTCTACCACCGCAGACGATTGAAAGATGAATGATACAAAATCGATTCCACAACATTGTCGTATCCAATGCTAAGTATACTCGTTGATGTTTCCATTCATTAATCGCTGCCATCACTAATGGTATGTACAAAGATCTAACTTTTACCCGACGATTGCGAACAAACCTTTGCCATCGTCTCTCGATACTTTGTGCTTTGGTTGCCTGACTGACTACGTAGGATTCCCATTCACTCAGGTTGATTTTACCACTGCAAATTAGAGCATTGACCATCCAAGCTAATGCTTTTAAATGTCGCCAATCTCTATATTGGCTGTGTTGACTTAGTAAACTTAGGAGTTGATTATAAAGTGGGGTAGAAGTTGACATGGACTATTAGCTAAAAAAGATCTATTTTCAGCTTCCCATGAATACTCTCCCTTTTCTTTCTTCTTACCGTATATCAATACTTTCGGATACTTGTGTCAGGCAGCCAGGGTGCAACCACCTTTTGATAGATCTCTTGATTTTTAGTTGCGAAGAAACGGTCAAATAGTGAATGGGCAACTTTAGGAAGCTGTATATAAGACAAGCCAGCTACAAGAAGCAAACTGAAAAAAGTAATTGTACCTAATAGTAAAGCTGTAGTAACCTGAAGAGTTTCTGGTATGTTAGTCTTTGCTGCGATTACCCCCAAGTAATAATTCATAAACAGCCCAATACAAGATGGGATTAGATAAAATTTTCCGAATATCTTCTAGTTTAAAAGAAATTATCAAAAAAAATTTTATTGTTTGTTTTCCAGTCTCTTACTAGCTAGGGACATGGCATAGCAACAGATAAAGTAGATCGCAGCCACAAATAAATATACTTCTTCGTAGCGTCCTAGATATTTAGGATTGGCAATAATAGATTGCGCCATACCCAATAGATCGGTTAAGCCGACGATCGCCAGTAAGGAGGTATCTTTAAATAAGGCAATAAACTGCCCTACCATACTGGGAATGACAGTTCTCAGTGCTTGAGGCAGAACGATAAATCCCAAAGTATAAACGGGGTTCAGTCCCAAGGCTTTGGCTGCTTCGGTTTGTCCGCGAGGAATCGACTGTAAACCACCGCGCACATTTTCCGCTAGATAGGCAACACTATAGATCGTAAAACCAGCGATCGCCCGTACTACGCGATCGGGACGAACATCGGCAGGTAACACTAGGGGTAACATTACCTGGGCCATAAATAAGATCGTAATCAGGGGAAATCCCCTTACTAGTTCGATATAGGCAATAGAAAGCCAGCGAATTACGGGGAGATCGCTTTGTCTGCCCAAAGCCAACAATACTCCAAAAGGAAAACAGAGAATAATACTGACGATCGCGATCGGAATAGTTAACATCAAACCGCTAATGCGATCCAACCTGACATTGTTCGCGTTTAACAGTAACCAAATGTTAAAGCTAAAAGCCACCAGCCAAATCAAGGGCAACCAACCACCCAGATCGGGAAATCGTTTACCAATTTGTTTGCCCACCAAAGCAGCGACAATCAACAGCAACAACATTCCGACTAAGATAATGCTAGATTGAATTCCCCCTGGTATCGCCACGGCAACACAAGTAGCACCGACAATCGCTAGAATAATTAAAATTCGGCGATTAAATAACACCGCAGCATCATGGGCGATGACTCCCCAAGAAATACCTCCCAAACCGACAATGACACCCAAAGTTACCCAAGCACGCCACAAAGCCCTAACGGGATAGCGTCCCACAAAAAATAACCGCCAGTTAGCCTCTAAGACTCGCCATTGCGCCTCTGCAAATGCCCAGGTAACTAAATTGGAAACTGCCCAGTAAACTAACCACAAACTAAAAATAGTCAAGATCCAGTTATACCAGGTACTAAAGAGATTTTTCTTAATCCATTTTCCAGGACTGACTTTATTTATCGGGGGTCGTCCTGATTCAACATTTGCTATAGTCATTTAATTTATCATCGATCGTCGAACATCGATCGTTACTGTAATTGCTTCATAATATGACCGTTTTCAATAGCCATAAATATGCGATCGCTCTTCATACTAGTACACCACAACTGGGAATAACTGTTAACAATTATGCAGGAGACAAACGCAGTCAGGTTTGGGACTTAGGTAGAGGTTTGGCATCTCAGTTACATCAATACCTACAAGAAATAATCGCGCCTCAAACTTGGCAGGATCTGGAATTTATCGCGGTGGCAAAAGGCCCTGGAGGCTTCACGGGAACCAGGGTAGGCGTAGTTACCGCCCGTACGATAGCCCAACAGTTAGATATTCCTCTATTTGGTATTTCTAATCTGGCCGCCATAGCAGCAGCAAAAAGCGATCGCCATGAAGATCTACTCGCCGTACAAATGGATGCCAGACGCGGACAACTATTTGTGGCTATCTATCAGTGGAATAGTCAAGGACACTTACAAGAATATTTACCCGATACTCTGATGACAGCAGAAAAATGGCAACAGAGTTTGCAAAGTTTAAAGTTTCCCTATCAATTAATCGAAGCCCAAGGTAATATCGCTACAACTGCAACTAACATACTCGATCTAGCCTATGCTAATTGGCAACAGGGAAAATCACCCCACTGGTCAGAAATAGTACCTTTTTACGGTCAACACCCAGTTGATTAAGGAAACAGGATTAAGGAAAAAGGAGAGAGGATAAAACAAAAACAATCTATTCTCATTCCTCATTCTTCATTTTATTCTCTTTCTTTTGTTGGAAAATAGACATTAGAATAACTGTAAGTTCTTCTTATATCTCCTAATACATAACTACATATTTTAATGACTTCAATCCTCACCAAACAGCCTAAACTCAACGCGCCAACTATATATAAACTGGATAATGGTCTGACTATTATTGCCGAACAAATGCCCGTTGAAGCAGTGAACCTCAATGTATGGATTAATGTCGGTTCGGCGAAAGAAAGTGACGACATCAACGGCATGGCGCATTTTCTAGAACATATGGTGTTTAAAGGTACGCCCAATTTAGGAATTGGTGAATTTGAACAATTAATCGAAGAACGTGGTGCGGTAACTAACGCTGCTACTAGTCAAGACTATACTCATTACTATATTACGACTGCACCCAAAGACTTTGCCGAACTAGCACCCCTACAGCTAGATGTAGTTTTAAATCCTAGTTTAGAAAATGAAGCCTTTGAACGAGAAAAACTGGTTGTCCTAGAAGAAATTCGTCGTTCGGAAGATAATCCTCGTCGTCGTACCTTTTATCGGGCGATGGAAGCTTGTTACGAAACTCTTCCCTATCGTCGTCCCGTACTCGGCCCTGCAAGGGTAATTGAGAATTTGCGATCGCTACAAATGCGGAATTTTCATGGTGCTTGGTATCAACCCCAGTCAATGACCGCAGCGGTAGTCGGCAATTTACCTTTAGAAGGGTTAATCGAAACTGTTAGCCAAGCATTCGATCTACACTATGATTCTCGCCATCAATATCAGAAAAATCCTACTCCATCCGTAACTCCAGAACTACCTTTTACCAATATTGTGCGTCATGAATACACCGACGAAACTCTACAACAGGCAAGGTTAGTAATGGTCTGGCGCGTTCCAGGGATGGAAGATCTCGATGAGACTTATGCCCTAGATATCTTAGCGGTAATCTTAGGACAGGGTAAGGTATCTCGTTTATTTAGGGAATTACGCGAAGAAAAAGGTCTGGTCAACCAAATTGGTGTCAGCAACATGACCCAAACCCACCAGGGAGTCTTTTATATCTCTGCTGCTTTGCCGACGGAAAACATATCAAAAGTAGAACGAGCGATCGCCAATCAGATGAGGACTATCCAAAACGAACTTATTGCAGCTAAAGATATAGATCGTATTCGTACTCAGGTGGCAAATCGCTTTGTTTTTGCTAACGAACGCCCCAGCGATCGCGCTAACCTTTATGGTTATTATTATTCTCAGCTAGAGGATCTTGCCCCCGCCCTCAATTATCCCCAACATATTCAAGCTATATCTGCCCAAGATCTTCAAACGGCAGCCCAAAAATATCTTAATCCCGAAGCTTACGGAATAGTAGTAATGAAACCCACTGACTAGATCCAAACAATCTACAAGACACAATTAAGGGGGTTTAGATAATCGCGCTAAACCCTATCTTGCTCAGAGTAAGGGCGATCGCGCTTGTCTTGACAATGAAGGCGATCGCCTTTACTTGAAAATTATCTGTTATAGACATTTTTCAGTTTAGTATTACTTTCTCAGTTTGATTGTATTGTCTACTAAACTCTGAGCAAAACCATCAAACCTTTCTGCTAGTTTGGCATCTTTCAATTTACCTTCAGAATCAAAGGCTTGCCATGCTTGTCCCACGGCAATTTGTTCGGGAATGACCCAGCCGTGTACCCAGCGCACGATCATTCTCATGTGATTGAGGGCATTACTATTAGACTGACCGCCTAAGACACTGATTACTCCTGTCACTTTACCTGATAGATGCTCAAAACTCATTAGGTCTAGAGCATTTTTGATCACCCCGCTAACACTACCATGATATTCGGGAGTTGCCAAAATTAAACCATCCGCAGCTTTGACTGTTTCTCTTAATACTTCTACATCAGGGTAGTCTGGATATTCACTACCTCCATCACAGAAGGGTAAGTTCATTTCTCTAAGATCGAGGGTGTCAACTTCTGCACCCAAAGCTTGAACTCGATTGATTGCTTGCTGTAAAGCTAAAGCTGTATAAGAATCAGTGCGAAGACTACCTGTAATACCAACTATTTTAACCATTAGTTATTTCTCTTTTAATTAACTCATACTCGTTATGACTACGTATAAGATAGCAAATTTTTTTATAGATTGGCAAACTGAGAATGGAAAAAAACCTCTCCCCGAAGAGAGAGATTTTAGCTCGAATGATTGGTTATGGAACTTACGCAGATAAACCTTATTAACACCATAGGTAGGGTGGGGCATTGCCCACACTACAATATATGTAGCGTCAATACGGGAGTGAAGCCGAGAAACCTCGGCGTTTTCTCCCGTCAAAATCTCCTCGGTGCTTAAGTCCTAGTTATATGTATCTGGAATTACTGCTCTGATTGAAAAATAGTTAATTACGAGTTAACTAGCCTGTTGATTTCTGCAATCATTTGCCTTGTTGTGCTTGACATATGTTTGTAACAAATTGAGTTAAGTCGCTGATTCTGATTGTAGCTCAAATTAAGATCTTGAATTATGTGGTAAAGATAAAGTATTGTGAGAAAAATGTCAAGTTTTGATGAATTGGTGTGATTATTGAGGCAGATTCTGTCAATTCGGTAACTAAAGCGATCGCTAAAATAATTTATTATATCGAGCTGAGATAATTGCTCTAAATAGAATCTGCATCTAGAAGCTATTTATAACTAGAACTAGAAAACTTCTTATCGTCTCCCGCATCGCCGTTAAAAACATCGTTTCCCTGTTCGCCGTTTAAGATATTGTCACCTTGACCACCTGCTAAAGTATCGTGACCGTTTCCACCTAGCAAAACATCATCTCCTCTGCCACCAAGAAGAGAATCATTACCTCGATCGCCCAGTAAATTTCCTGACTAAGATCGCCCATGGAGAGCTAATCATGGTCATGCCAAGCTTTAGTACAGACAACAAACAATTCCACTCCAAATTCATCAGATTGAATTGTCACTGGCAAGGAACGAAATTTAGAATGAGAGAATAGCTTTTCTAGATCTTCTGCGGAACGATAAATAGAATGCCATTCGAGAATATGCTCTAGTAGCACGCGATCGGGATTTGCCGAGTGAAAATTGCCAATAATTGCGACACCATTGGGCAAAAGACGGTCATAAATCCAGTCTAGGATGCGGATTAATTCACGATCGCGCAGATAGTTTGCCATACTGACGCTATAGATCATTTGTTGGGGGGGGATATCTATGTGGCTATAGCCCTCAGCTAATAAAAATAAATTATCTTGAATAAAAGTAAGGCGATCGCGAAAATCCCATTTATAAGCTACTTTAGCAGCATTAGAAAGGTCTTGATGATTGAAATCTACGCAGGTAACGTGAACATTGGGAGGGGAAGTCTGAAAATAGAGGTCGAGAATTTCTGAAGCCGTGCCACTGGCTAAACTAGTTATAGGCATCGGATCTTCTGCCGTCCAGTTTTCCGCTAGCTGTTTAATTGTTTCGGTAATTATACCGCCGCGATTTTTTAATGCCAGACAGGTAGGTAAAGTACGAATCCAGCGATCTAAATATATCCCCAGATGTCCGTCCCCTTCGGGTTCATTTTGCGACAACAACTCGATAATATAAGAATCGCTGGCACAACTCCCTGGTCTACGAAAAGCGCGATCTAAGAAGCTACTGAGCATATAAAAGGGAAAGGTTTCGCGGAAGATATAAGTACCAATCGCTTTTTGGATCTTTGGTTCTTGAATAATTTGCTCTCTGAGGGAGTTTATGAGCATATTACAGATTTTATTGATTTGCGATTGTGCTTCGACTTCTGTCAGTTTTTTGCTCCGAATTGCTTCTTCAATACTATAGAGATTATTTTTAAATAGTTCTGTTTCGACAATAAGTTCGGGAGGAATGGCATCTTGTCCTTCTTGTCCCGTACGCTGAGTATCGTATTCTGGGGAAACTCGCGACCGCCGCATCAAATGAGCTACTAAAGAAGAAGTCTGACGTAGCCGACTAGAAAGATTATGAGCCAAAGACTGATAGAAACGGTCAGATAAACCAGGAACAGAAGTTAAGAGAGAATATAAATTTGGCTCGTCTAAAACACAGACTTCCACGTCGCTTTGGGCGATTACCGCTGCACTAGTGGGGACTCCTTCTAAAAAAGACATCTCCCCAAATACCTCTCCTGGCTCTAAAAAAGCGATCGCCACATCTCTCCCCGAAGCTGCCCTTTCAACTCTTACCATTCCCTTGCGTACAATGTAGATTGCCTGAGACAGACGACCTTCTTTTAGAATTACATCATGTTGCTGATAGGTGGCAAGTCGAGCTTTTTCTAAGAGAATATTGTAGTCTTCTGTTGTCAGGTATTTTAGTTTACTGTCCATTTAGTTTGGGTTCTCCATGCTGCACCCTTCAGTAATAATTCCCAATTTAATTGCAACAGGGATCATCGCTGAGATAAAAAGTCGCAGTCCGATAAATCGGGACGTTTAGCTTGATGATGAAATAACTTTTTAAGAGCAGCTTGTCTTCTTTCGGGAGATTCGGTGGCTAAATTCCAAAGACTTTCATAAAAGAAAAAAGATATTCCAGCATATTCCTGTTGGCGAGCGATTTTAACCTGCTTATAGATTTTGTGCCACAAGATCCGACGACCTTTTAAACCCGATAAAACTCCAATAGCAACGGGAATATGTTCTTTTGCCGCCAAGATTTCGGGCTGTTGCAGTTCTTTGATAAAGCTCTCGTTGCCGTCGCGATATACCTGCACGATCAGTTCTTCAATTAAGCCTTTACGCTCCCACCGATACCAATCGAGGAGAAATGAATTGAGAGAAAAATTTTGGGGATTGGGAGATACAGAAACTATTGCTTGAGGATTATGGCGTTTTAGTTCGTGAAATAAGGTCTCGACGTAAGCGGTGATTTTATCAGCACGCCAATGCACCCAATCGGGATCTTTCGGGTCGTCTGGGGGTAATTTTCCCTGATGCTCGTCTTGATATAGCTTGACCGTGTAATCGTCGTAACCTAATTCCGAAGGATAGCCAAAGTGATCGTCTAGTTGAATTCCATCAATATCGTAGTTACTGACGATTTCTACTAATAGATCGGTCATAAACTTTTGTACGTCGGGACGGAGGGGATTTAACCAGACTCGTTGATGTACGTCGCCTTCCCACCAAATAGTGCTGCCATCTTGCCGACTGGTCAACCATTCAGGGTGTCGTAATGCAAGTTCTGAATCAGCAGGGGCCATAAAGCCAAACTCAAACCAAGGAATGACGCTCATCCCTCTCTGGTGTCCCGTACTGACAATTTCCGCTAAAATATCTCTACCCTCTAGTCCTGGTGTGGGGTCGAGAGCTAACCCCGTGACTGTTTTGGATACCGTCGAGGGATAGAGAGTATAACCCCAATTCCATACCGTTGGATAAAGGGTATTGAAATTTGACTCCGCTAGGAGAGAGATCGCCTCGGAAGTTCGATCGCGGTCGAATAATACATCACTGTCGATATTGGTCAGCCATACACCCCGTAACTCTCTTTCTGGATCTAGTTGACAAATTGGCTCTACTTCTTTAATTGATAAGTTCTGGGAATGTCCGGGGAAAGGAGCGATCGATACTAGGGTCAGAGCCAAAATAAATAGAAAAATCAACCAAGATTGGCGACCTCTGGTTTGGCTAAACCGTACTAATCGCTCGGCAAAGATATCAAAAGATCTGGCAATACGTTCTTTCATAAATCTCTGAAGATGGGCAAGACACCGCGATTATAACTCCATACTTCTCAACCTTTGTTTATCATGTGAAGACAATTAATAGTAGTCAATAATTAGTTGGTTCGCTCTAAGATCGAACTAGACTAAGCTTTATTTAGCATAATTATCTCATGTATATCCGCGATGCCGAAGCATCAGATTTGACAGCAATTGTTGACATTTACAATCAAAGTATCCCCGATCGCTTGGCAACTGCCGATACCGAACCGATCGCCGTAGCCAGTCGTCTCGACTGGTATCGTAATCGCCCTCTGAACCGTCCTCTCTGGGTAGCAATAAAAAACGAGCAAGTAGCGGGTTGGCTGAGTTTTCAAAACTTTTATGGTCGTCCTGCCTATCTACATACCGCCGAAATTAGTATTTATGTAGCAAATCAATTTCAGCGTCAGGGAATTGGTAGTAAGTTATTAGCAAGAGCGATCGCTCGTAGTCCTCAGTTACAGCTTACTACTCTTTTGGGTTTTATTTTTGCCCACAACCAACCGAGCTTAAATCTTTTTATCCGTTATGCTTTTAGTCAATGGGGTTACTTACCCGATCTTGCAGTACTTGATGGCGTAGAACGAAGTTTGGTAATTTTAGGCAGAAAAATTAGCGAAACAGTTTGAGTTCGGATTCATCTTGGCTCGCACTCTAAAAAATCTGCTAGTCCCAGATAACTAATACCCTGGGGAGTAATTTCAAAACGATAGGGTAAAACTTCAACGCCTCTAGCGACTGCCGTTCTCAACAATTCGCCATAGATAGGGTCGCAACTATCACTGGGGGCAAAGCGATCGCAATCACCGCGATTGATAAAATATAGCATTACTGCTTTGGTTTGGGGAACCAGGGCAGTCAACTCCTGGAGGTGTTTTTGTCCGCGAGTTGTCACCGTATCGGGAAACAAAGCTAAGTTATCTCTACTGAGGGTAACGCTTTTAACTTCTAGATAAACTTCTGGCCGATCATCATCTCCTGACAGTAAAAAATCGACTCGGCTCTTTTTATCTTTACCGAAGGGAACTTCCGCTCTTACTCGATTGTATCTGGCTGCTAGCTCCAGAAACAATTTTTGTTCCAAGGCTAATTTAATAACCCGATTTGGTATTGCCGTGTTCGTTCCCACCCAAGTAGAATCAATCTGAATCATTTCCCAGGTATAGGCAAGCTTACGTTTGGGGTTATTACTTTTAGATACCATTACCAAGCTACCTGGAATGCAAATTCCCGTCATCGGGCCAGTATTGGGACAATGAGCGGTGATTATTTCTCCCGTATCTAATTCAATATCGGCAAGAAACCTTTTGTAGCGTTTGAGCAAACGACCAGTTACAAGGGGTGGATATTGATAGAGTAAGCTCATAATCAGCAATTAGCAAAGACGAAGCTTATTTTAGCAGCATTTGTTTCTACAAATAGTTAGTTTCTTCCTGTCAAAAAAGATGAGATAATTGCAATTTCTCAACTTGACAACTAACAAAATTCAGAAATCTATGCCCGATATTGATACTTTAATTACCCAGGTACAACAAGAAGCAGAGCGCGAAGAATTCCCCATCGATCTACCCGTATACAAATCGGCGAACCTCGAACCGACAAAACCAATTCTCTATGCAGGTAATCTCAACAGTCCTCTTTGTTTTTTTGGACGCGATTTAGGTAAGGATGAGGTTCATGGTCGACAGCCTTTAATTGGTGCATCGGGAACGATGGTCAGAGAGGGTTTTTACTATGCAATTCATCAACAAAAAGCTCCCTCCAGAAAAGATCTAGACAACACAACTATCGAACGGGTTTTGTTAACCAATACTGTTCCTTATAAACCACCAGGGAATAAGGCTTATTTAGTTAAAGTCAAAAAAAGATTTCGTCCTTTTTTAGAACAATTATTTGTTTTTCATTGGCGAGGAAGTCAAATTATTCCCTTGGGAACAGAAGCTTTTAAATGGTTTGCTCCCTATGGTGCTAAAGGAGAATTAGATAGTTTTTATCGTCGTAGCGATCGCTTTGAAAGACAAATAACCGTTAATCTGACCGCTAGCGATGATTCTGACATAACTCACACCAAAGCCATTACTTTATTACCCCTCCCTCACCCTTCCCCCCTCAACCAGAAATATTATGCTGCTTTTCCTAAAATGCTACAAAAGCGTCTGGGACAGGTCGAATTTTAAACCGCTATTTTGTTTTGTATTATCGCTAAAATTTAGATTCACAATCTAAATAACAAAACAGATTAACCTCGTTTCCAGTCCGTAAAATTGGAAAACATGATATCGTATTAATTAAATAGATAAAATTTTGTTAACCCCGATACAAAACTTCGAGAAATAAAATTTATGACTACTAAGAAAACTGTTATTTCCCCCTCAATTTTATCGGCGGATTTTAGTCGCTTAGGTGAAGAAATTAAAGCGGTAGATCGAGCTGGTGCAGACTGGATTCATGTTGATGTCATGGACGGTAGATTTGTACCCAACATTACCATCGGCCCGATGATCGTTAAGGCAGTTCGTCCCCTTACCCAAAAGCCTTTGGACGTACACTTAATGATTGTCGAACCAGAAAAATATGTCGAAGAATTTGCCAAGGCTGGTGCAGATATTATTTCTGTTCATGCAGAACATAATGCTTCTCCTCATTTACACCGCACTCTCGGTCAAATTCGCGAATTGGGCAAACAAGCTGGTGTTGTATTAAATCCTGGTACGCCTCTAGCTTTAATCGAACACGTTTTACCGCTCTGCGACTTGATTTTAATCATGAGCGTTAACCCTGGTTTTGGCGGTCAAAGCTTTATTGCTGAGATGGTAGATAAAGTAGCTAGCCTGCGTAAAATGTGCGATGACAAAGGATTAGACCCTTGGATCGAAGTCGATGGCGGACTAAAACCCAACAATACTTGGCAGGTGTTAGAAGCTGGTGCTAATGCGATCGTCGCTGGTTCGGCGGTATTTAAAGCACCCGACTATGCAGAAGCAATTGAAGGTATTCGCAATAGCAAACGTCCTCAGCCTGAGTTTGCTACTGCATAACCAGCTAAGTCTGAAAAATTGAGCTTTTAAGAGAACAAAAAAAGATTCATCGTTGGCAATGAATCTTTTTTATTTTGTATTTGAATGTTTACCGCCTCACTCAGTCAATTAACTGAGATCGAACAGTTAATACGTTGACCCTCATCAGATGTGTCGCATTATTTTTTCTATTTGGTATCAGTAATTCCACTTTCGATCGCCGTAAATTTAATTAATTGGCGATCGCAACCAGTTACTAGGACTCTAGTTATTTGTTATCAATCGAGACAATCCTTTTTACTGTTGTTTGGATGGAGTTACTTGTTTGATAAAGAAATGATTTTATAGTTGCCTGTAAATTAGATTTGACTAGCTACTACGACCAAAAGCTAATAGCTAATAGCTAAACGTTGTTTATAGTATACCTACCATGTGTAACGGCCCACTACCGCTGATCAATTCGATCAACAAGCCAAAGAAACCAATCATCGCTAAACGACCATTCCAAACCTCAGCAGCAGTGGTTAAACCCCATTGCCATTTTTCTTGAGGATACATTTTCATGTTTTCTTTGGGATGAGTTACTTGCTCAAAGGTACAGGGAGCAGCATCTAAAGAGTTAACAACTAGATTTGCTAGAGCGTCAATAAACCCTGGGTGAATGTTAAGAGCGGGTACGCGATGGAAATTTTTGATTCCTGCTGCTTCTGCTACTTCGTGGTATTCAATGTCAATTTCTTGTAAGGTTTCGATATGTTCGGAAACAAAACTAATCGGAACTACTACTAAATCTTCAATTCCTTTTGCCCCTAACTCTTTTAAAGCATCATCGGTATAGGGTTGCAGCCATTCTACAGGGCCTACTTTGCTTTGATATGCTAGAGTGTAGCTGTTGGGTCGTCCCAAAGTTTTCATAATTAAACGAGTGCATTCCTCGATCTCTTTTTTGTAGGGATCTCCTGCTTCTTCTACATAGCTAACGGGAACACCATGGGCGCTAAAAAAGACGTGGGCTGTTTCTGGGTTGGAAAACTTATCTAACTCTTGCTCGATCAGATCTGCCATCGATCGCAGGTAGCCTGGACAATCGTACCAAGAAGGAATTAGGGTATAGTCTATGTCTTGGAGGTATTTATCTGACGACCACATTTCCTCTAAAACGCGGAAACTAGAACCACTAGTGCTGATGGAGAATTGAGGATACAGAGGTAAGATCGCCACTTTGGTTATGCCATCACTTTTGATAGACGCGATCGCTTCTTCGGTAAAAGGATGCCAATAACGCATTCCAATATATACTTTGACATCTTGCCCCATTTCTTTGAGCTTGGCTTCTAATGCCGATGCTTGGGCTTCGGTTATCTCTCGCAGAGGAGAGCCTCCTCCAATTTCTAAATAGTTGTCTTGTGATTTTTTGGCTCTTAAAGTTGAAATTAACCAAGCTAAAGGTTTTTGCAACGCTTTAATTGGCAATCTGATGATTTCCGGATCGGAAAATAAATTGTACAAAAAGGGACGGACATCTTCGATTTTGTCTGGTCCGCCTAGGTTGAGTAATAAAACTCCAATACGACCCATAGTTCTAATAGCTTATTTAAATTTTCAGTTTCTTTACTAATTTTAACAATATATCTTTTCTTTAGTTTTCACTGTTCATAGTACACAGAACTTAACTGGCTATGTTTATCGATGTAACAGTATTCTTTGAGTAACTTAAGTGACAATCTAATAAATACCAAGCAAAAACATCCGCCAAATCGGTAAGATAATCTCCGATGAGCAATAATTTATTTTATTGTTTTTTATTTTTATATCACGTCTATGATTAGCCTATTACAACCAAATCTAATTCTCGGTGGAACTATATTCGATTTAACCCCACAAGTGCTTCGAGAACAAAACATTGAGGGGTTGATTTTAGATGTAGATGAAACTTTAGTCCCTTTTAAACAAAAAGAAACCTCTATTGAATTACAAGAATGGGTGGCACAGATCAAGCAAACTACTCCTATTTGGTTGGTCAGCAATAATATTAGCCATACTCGTATTGGTAATATTGCTCAATCGATTGATTTACCTTTTATTTCGGCCGCACAAAAGCCTTCTCGTCGCCGACTTAGAGAAGCAGCAAAAGCGATGAATTTACCCGTAGAAAAAGTAGCTATGGTTGGCGATCGCCTATTTACAGATGTCTTGGCAGGAAATCGCTTGGGAATGTTTACTATCCTGGTCGAACCAATGGTCGATCCCTTGGTTGCAGTTCGTTCTCATCCAATTCGTGATTTTGAAATTTGGTTGTCTCAATTGCTAGGAGTATCTTTAAATGTCGAGTCAGCTAGCGCAACAAAACGTAACAACTCTTGACCTGACTAAATATAAAGAAAATATTACGAAACATAGGGATGCCCAAAACATCTGAGATTATATATATAGATTAAATGAGGTCAGCAAATATAAAGACCTTAAATATAGTTAAAGCATGATATTAATAAGTGGCGTTGGTTAGGAGTTGTTCTTAATCAGCGCCACTTCACGTATGGAACTATTTCAAGATTGGGAGTTAAGCTCTGTGGCATCATCACCGACACGCATACTTATAGCAGCTAGCGGTACGGGGGGACATTTATTTCCCGCGATCGCTCTGGCGCAACAGCTACCCGACTATGAAATAGAGTGGTTAGGCACGGCAAACCGTCTAGAAACCAACCTCGTACCAGATGAATATCCCCTGAATATTATTTCCGTAGAAGGCTTCCAACAAAAGTTTAGTCTCAAAACTCTCAAAATTATTTTGGGCTTTATGGCTGCAATTTTTCAAACCCAAAAATTAATTAAAGAACGCCAAATCGATGCGGTATTTACTACAGGGGGATACATAGCTGCCCCTGCTATTTTAGCTGCCCGACTACAAAAAAAACCGGCGGTGATTCATGAATCTAACTATATTCCTGGTAAAGTCACCAAGTTTCTCAGTCGTTGGTGCGATGTAACTGCCTTGGGTTTTGCGGGAACCGCTCAGTACTTACCTCAAGCAAAAACAGTTTATGTTAGTACGCCAGTGCGATCGCAGTTTCTGACTCCCCAGACTATAGATTTAGATCTTCCCGATGAGGCGATGGTAATTTTAGTCGTCGGTGGTTCCCAGGGTGCAGTAGCAGTCAATAAACTAGTTCGCGAGGCTGCACCAGCTTGGTTAGATCTGGGTGCTTACATAGTTCATCTCACTGGAAATAACGACCCCGACACCGATAGTCTCAAACATCCTCACTATATATCTATGTCCTTCTCAGACAATATGGCAGGATTATTACAACGGGCAAATCTAGCAATTAGCCGAGCAGGAGCGGGTGCAATTACCGAACTAGCCTTTACAGGTACTCCTGCGGTGTTAATTCCCTATCCCTATGCAGCCGAAGATCACCAGACTTACAACGCCAAAGAATTGGCTGACGCTGGCGCAGCGGTAGTTTATCAACAATCCCAACTAACCGCAGAGATCTTACAAGAACGGGTATCTCAATGGTTGCGATCGCCAGAAAAACTCGCAGAAATGGCAAATAAAGCCCAAAATCTTGCTATTACCGACAGCGCAGACCGACTCGCCAATATAGTTCGCCAACTAGTTGAAAGTAACCAAGAACTAGCAACCTAATCTTTGAATCACTAATTAATCCTGAGATTTAGGTCATAGCCAACCAGAATAAATCTAAAATAGGTAATGATCGTTACCTTTAGTCTGACAATTTTAACAAGCGACTGCCATGACAACTGATACTCAAATTCAAGCACCTGCTGTAATGGATGCTGCTAAAAGAGGTTTGCCCGTCACCATCATTACTGGTTTTCTGGGTAGTGGTAAAACCACCCTACTCAATCATATTTTGACTAATCAAGAAGGACTAAAAACTGCCGTCCTAGTCAACGAGTTTGGTGAGATTGGTATTGATAATGAGTTGATTGTCTCTACCGATGAAAGCATGGTGGAATTAAACAATGGCTGTATTTGCTGTACCATCAACGAAGACTTGGTTAATGCTGTTTATAAAATTTTAGAAAGAGAAGAGAAAATTGACTATCTGGTGGTCGAAACAACTGGACTTGCCGATCCGCTACCCGTGGCGTTAACCTTCTTAGGAACAGAATTGCGGGAAATGACACGTCTCGATTCGATTGTAACGATGGTAGACTGCTCTAACTTTAGCTTAGATTTATTCAATAGCGAAGCTGCAATCAGTCAAATTCAATACGGCGATATCCTGATCCTCAATAAAACCGATCTAGTTGATGAAGCAGACGTGGATGCTTTGGAAGTCAGAATCAGAGACATGAAACAAGATGCTCGCATCTTACGGACTCAAAAGTCACAAGTTTCGGTTCCTCTAATTTTAAGCGTCGGTTTATTTGAATCTGATAAATATTTCGAGCAACCCGAATCAACCGAACATAAGCACGACCACGACCATCACGACCACGACCATCACGACCACGACCACGACCATCATCATCACGACCACGACCATTCCCATCACCTAGAAAATGATGGCTTTTCTTCTATTTCCTTTCAGTTTGACAAACCCTTAGCAATTCGTAAATTTCAGTATTTTTTAGATAACCAACTACCTGAGAACGTATTTCGCGCTAAAGGAATTCTTTGGTTTGATGAAAGTCCCAAACGTCATATTTTTCACTTGAGTGGTAAAAGATTTACTTTAGAAGACGAAGAATGGCGAGGAGAAAAGAAAAACCAACTGGTCATGATCGGTCAAAATATCGATCGCGATAAACTTCGCCAACAAATCGAAAACTGTGTCTGTCTGCTAAAGAGCGATCGCGATAAAGGCTTTGGGAAATAGAAATGTTAAAGATCTAACTCAACTAAGTGGATAAAATAGTAAAGTTTCTCAAATATAGACCTAATGAGTAAAAAACTATTTTCTTGGTTGAGTTTAGCCGTATTCACTATTTTATTAACATTTACTATTCGACTTCCGGCGGTCGCCGATACTCCCAAACACTACACCGAATTAGAATTTCCTCCCCTCCAAGAGATTCAGATACCCGAATACGATCGCTATGAATTAGATAATGGCATGGTGGTCTATTTACTAGAAGACCGCGATTTACCCTTAATTGGTGGTACGGCATTAATTCGTACTGGTTCGCGTTTTGAATCAGCAAATAAAGTTGGCTTAGCGCGATTGACTGGTACTGTAATGCGTAGTGGAGGTACAGAAAACCACACCGCAGCCGAGTTAAATGCGATCTTAGAACAAGAAGCTGCCAGTGTGGAAACTAGTATTGGTACTACTTCAGGTAGTGCTAGCTTTAGTACTCTAACTGAAGACTTAGATATAGTATTTCCTTTATTTACCGAAGTCCTGCGTCAGCCAGCCTTCGCGCCTGAAAAATTGGCGATCGCCCTCAAACAGCAACAGGGTTCGATTGCCCGTCGTAATGATAACCCTAGCAATATAGCTAGTCGTGAATTTGATAAAATAATCTACGGTGAAACCAGTCCTTATGCCCGCACGATTGAATACGAGACTTTAAGTAATATTTCTCGTCAAGATGTAGTCAGTTTTTATCAGACCTACATTCGTCCCGAAACCACAATTTTGGGAATTGTTGGAGATTTTGACTCCGATGAAATGATTCAGCGCGTTCGAGATGCCTTTGGTGATTGGCAAGTTGATACCGCCTTACCCGCACTAGAACCACCCGCAGCCGAGCAAAAACATACTCAAGGGCTATTTGTGGTCGATCGCCCCAATCTAACTCAAAGTAACATTCTTTTGGGTCATCTTGGCGGTCAATTAGATAGCCCCGACTATCCAACTCTCAGCGTTTTAAATGGTGTCTTAAACGGTTTTGGCGGACGTTTATTTAATCAAGTGCGATCGCGTCAGGGTTTAGCTTACACTGTATATGCTTCTTGGAGTCCTAGCTATGATTTTGATGGTTTATTTATCGCAGGAGGACAAACACAGACAAACAATACTGTTCCTTTTATTAAGTCGGTTATCTCTGAAATCGAAAAGTTGCGTATCGAACCTATTACCGAAGAAGAGTTAGATGATGCCAAAGAATCTATTCTTAACTCTTTTGTCTTTAACTTTCAAAGTCCCAGTCAAACTTTGTCCCGCTTGATGCGCTATGAATATTTTGGCTATCCTGAAAATTTTATCTTTGAGTATCAAGAAGATGTTCAAAACACCACCCAGGAAGATATTCTAGAGGCTGCTAGAGAGTACATTCAGCCGGAACAGATAGTTACTTTAGTAGTGGGTAATCAGCAAGCGATGAATCCATCTCTCAATAGTCTGACACCAGAAGTCAACCTCGTAGATGTTGCTATTCCTCAACCAGGTAGAAGTTAGCCGATCCCAAAAAATTCTGTTTTTAAAAGTAGCGTGGGCAATGCCCACACTACATTATGTGTAGCTTGCCATTTATCAAATTGGTATTACCCAGCGATTCTAATTCTCTTGAGTTGCAGCATTTACGGGAAAATAGTCGTTGTATTTCTCCTGGTCGTAATGATACACAGTGCGTATGGGATAGGGGATATTAATATTTGCCCGATCTAAAGCTTGCTTAATTTCGATTATCGCTCTAGTTTGCACGTTTCGTAATTGTTTTTGCTGTGGAATTGTCCAATAGCGCACGACAAAATCAATCGAACTATCACCAAAGTTAACTAGATCGATCTCTGGTGTAGGATTTTCCAATACTCCTGAAACCCCAGAGATAGTCTGTTGCAAAAGCGATGCTGCTTCTGATAGTGGGGTATTATAGTCTACCCCTACTGCCAAATCGGTTCTGCGAGAAGCATACGCCGTGACTACTTTAACCGCATCAGTAAATACGGTTGAATTGGGTAGTAAAACTTTTTCGCCGTTATAGGTACGAATTTTTGTAGTACGAATGCTAATATTCTCGACTTTTCCTTGATAATCGTTAATTACTATTTCATCGCCAATCCGAAATGGTTCTTCTACCAGTAAAATAATCCCCGCCAAAAAATTTTTAAAAATATCTTGAAAGGCAAAACCGATTGCTACCGATCCTACACCCAAGGTAGCAATTATATCTCCCAACTCAAAGCTAGGAAATGCTAAGACACAAGCTAATAAAATACCAACTGTCCAAACGCCAATTCTACTAATTTTTAGCAATAGTAACTGTAAAGAAGTGCTGTTGATCGTACGTCTTCCCGTTTCATCGGCTATTTTCAGCACTATCTGCACTGCATACTTAGTCAAGAATAATACCACCAACCCCGAAAGCAAGCCTGGTAAAGCTTTAATTCCTTGTCCGAATAACTCTAGTAGAGCTTTGATAATAGTATCAATAATTTCAGTCATAGTCTGTTTGTTGAGAAGGAGATATCGATACTATGTTTTAACACTCTTATATATATTTATCTAAGTATTTAGTTGGAAAATACCAGCTGCTGCGATTTTAAGCTATCTAATTGATGGCTAGTTAAATTCTCTTAGATAAAACTACGTAAAAAATAATCGCGATCGTCTTACAGACAAACCTGTAAAATATTCAATAAGGCGAAATTTATTTTCACCTTGGCAGCTATAAGTACTGATAATTATGGGTTGAGTGGCAAAGAACGGCAAATTTACACATTGTTTACACAAATCTAGTAATAATTACGTAAACTTTATGGCATACCCACATATTCACGGATATACTGAGTTTAAGAAATCAAACAAACACCAGTTATTCTGTAACACTAACAACCGAACATCAGTAAATTCATGGAAGATATCAACAAGTACATTACATCCATTCAACAAGAAGTCGTTGCTGAAGAAAAAACTGTCAAAGTAGCAAGGCTGATTATTTTATTAATTAAAATCGAGAAAGAATTGGCTACAGTCAAGGAGACTCTGGCAAAATTGCAAAGTCATCAACAAAAATACAATCAAAATTCACAGCTAAACCAACAAATTGAACAGAAGATGGCTACAGTTAATCGCCTTTCCGCTAAAATCAGCAAAGCTAGACTAAATTTAAATTATTATTTTATTTAACTTAGTCTTCAAACTAACTATCAATCAAAACTTGGGTTAAGCTCTCAAACTTTCTGACCTTTGTTTATCTTGCTTTTGCCCAGAAAAGCTAGATACATAAGGTAAGTAATCTACATTGAGTATTTTTACGCTAGTTTGTATAAGTTGCTAACTACAATTAAATTGTCAATTATAACTTTTAATCTTTTAAGAGTTTAATTTTAAATAAAAACAGATATATAGATAATAACAGGGTGTTTGCTTCAGGGTTGGCAGTTGCCAACCTATTTTTAATTTAATTTTGTTACCTAACTGATTAATTCTTTCCCATTTAGGGCAATTATATTTTAGATAGTTAAGATCAATGAGATCGTTTCAATCTCTATATCTAGATCGTGTCACTATCTGATTTATTATCGTTTAAGCCCATTAACGACCCTGTAGCAGTATTTTTGCTGATTTTGGCAATTATGCTAGTTGCACCTTTATTATTCGAGCGATTAAATCTTCCTGGTATTGTCGGCTTAATTTTAGCGGGGGTAATTGTCGGCCCTGAAGGTTTAGGATTGTTAGAGCGAGATGAGAATATCATTCTTTTAGGTACGGTAGGCTTATTATTTTTGATGTTCATGGCAGGTTTGGAAACTAGCCTGGATGACTTTAAAGACAACGGGGACAAAGCGATTATCTTTGGTTTGGCAACCTTCATTGCCCCAATGTTCTTGGGAACGGCTGCGATGATGCTATTGGGATATGGTTTTCTAGCTGCGGTGTTGGTGGCTTCTTGCTTTGCCTCCCATACTTTGTTGGCTCTACCTGTCTTAAATAAGCTAGGTATTATGCGTGTTCCTGCGGTCAATATTACCCTGGGAGCAACCCTAATTACCAATGTTGTGGCACTATTGGTTTTAGCAGTGGTAGTTAAGGCTGATGGTGGCGACTTAACCCTTGGCTTTTGGTTATTTTTAATTCCCGCCCTAACAATTTATACCTTTGCTACTTTGTGGGGCATACCCAAAATTGGACGCTGGTTTTTCCGCAAATTTGGACATGATGAGAGTGCGGAATTTATTTTTGTTTTAGCAGCTTTATTTGTTGTTTCCTATGTCGCCAGTTTAATTGAAGTCGAACCTATTATCGGTGCTTTCTTGGCGGGAATTGCTCTTACACCTTTGATTCCGCAGCTGAGTCCCTTAATGAATCGGATTCAGTTTATTGGTAATACTTTATTTGTGCCATTTTTCCTAATTTCGGTAGGAATGTTGATCGATCCGTTGATTTTAATTCGCGAACCGCGATCGCTGCTAAAAAGTATTGAACTACCCCAAGTTGTAGAACTTGGGGATTCTTTATACGATAAAATATCGTACTGGAGCGTCCAAAAGCCCGTTTAATACCTCGCTTTGGTAGGGGTAATGAGTCAAGCCAGTTGGAGTTTTGTCTTCACCCCCGTGTTAGCTGGTTCGATTGTTTTATTATTTTGTACTCTAATTTTTAATAATTTGATTCCAGAGCGTTCTTATCCCCGCCACTGGTTATAAATTCCGATCTGGGTTGGTTGTTCGTGGAAATTGAAATCTGGTATATATCTATATATCTATATAGTTTTATTGCGCTTTGTCAAATGAGTAGACCACAAAAATAAAATTTAAGAAAGCTAATAGCTAATCATCAGCGTAGTCTATTCAACTGAAAACGGCTGTAAAAATTATTCTGCTCAGAGAGAAAGGTTAAACTATACTTTTACTTAAAAAAAAAATAGACTTGTGAATAAACTGAGGCAAAAAAGAAGGCAAGTTTTGTTCGGTATACTAGCAGTTGTTGTTGGCAATTCTTTCGTGGTAGCAATACCATCTTTTGAAATGGAAACTACTAAAAAATTATTCTTAACTTTTGCCAACGTAGTCATGTTTATTATTATCTGGGATGCTTATTTTGAGGAAAAATTAGCTCAAAAGGGCGTTCGAGGAATTTTACAAGACTTATTAACAATTACCGCTACAGGTACTGTGACTACTTTTATAATCTCAAAAGTAATTACCAAAGCGATCGCTAAGCTAATAACTGCTTGGGGAACATTTGGGTGGGGAATAGCAGGAGCAATAGCGGGAATAACAACTGCTATTCTGGGAATAATGTGGGCATTTTACTGTGACGATCTTTATCGTAACTCGGCTTCTTGAAAAAATGACTATAGCATTTCTCGTATTAATGAGATACACCCTGCTTAGGATAAGTTCGGAGTTCAGAGTTCGGAGTTCGGAAAATTTTGTACCTCACCTATTTGAGAAAGGCTATA
>JASJEI010000368.1 GCA_030064795.1 Pleurocapsa sp. MO_226.B13
AATCAGAGCTTGAAGCGGTATTCTCAGATAGGTAAACCAAGAACAGTACTTTGTCCCCCCATGGAAAACGCTTCCCGCATCTATAACGCTCTTGTTGCTTTGCTGATTAGCTCACAAGAATGGGCTGACCTCAGACATCGACCGTACAACGATTTAACTCGAATTAGACGATTGCGGACAAATCTATGCCATCTCCTTTCTGTACTTGGCGCTTGAGTTGCACGACTGGTTATATAAGATTCCCATTCACTTAGATTGATTTTACCGCTACAGAGCAACGCATTTATCATCCAAGCCAATGCTCTTAAGTGTCGTAAATCTCGATATTTGCTGTGTTGACGTAGTAAACCGAACAGTTGATCATAAAGTGGGGTAGAGATAGACATGGAATATGAGCTTTAAAACGTCCATTTTTAGCAAGGAAGCGCGTCGAGGTTTCCTCGACAAGCGCAAGTCTTGCTTCAGCTAACCATGAATCCTCTCCCTTTTCTTTTTTGCGACCATATATCAATACTTTCAAGTACTTGTGTCAGGCAATCAGGACTCTCACTCTGCGAGACGAGGATGGATTTCCAATGTGGAGAGCCAGCCTACGACAATAGAGTAAGTCCAAATGGCAGGTGATCGGGATTCGTGAATTAAAAATCAAATTGGGAAAATTAGAAAATCATGATGTTGGATGGCTATGAGAGAATAGAGAAGTCGCTTATTTTTCTCTGTTTTATGAGTACAGCAGATCTATTTCCAACTCTCAGAGGTTTATCCCGTGCAGAAAAATTGAAAGTCATGCAATTTCTGATTGCGGAATTAGCTAAAGAAGAAGAGCCAACTCTACAAGCTGGAGCAACGTATTCTCTGTGGTCACCTCTAAATTCCCATGAAGCAGCGCATAAACTCAGTCAGCTTCTAGAATCGGATAGCAAGGCGCAAAATGGATAATGCCCAGCGATTCAACTTTGTGGAAGGGTTTGACAGCTTCGGTGTTCCTGATGCCCTACCTCAATTACCGCTGTCCTTGACGTACCGAGATTCATCAACAGAGGTTTTAGCACTGCTGGATACAGGTGCAAGTGTTAACGTCTTACCTTATAGCGTCGGAATTCAGCTTGGTGCAGTTTGGGAAGAGCAAACAATTTCTGTAACTCTCGCTGGCAACTTGGCTTCGGTTGAGGCGAGAGGTTTGCTAGTTTCTGCACAGATTAGCAATTTTGAACCAGTGCAGTTAGTTTTTGCGTGGAGCTTGTCTGATGATGCCCCCTTACTGTTGGGGCGGATGAATTTTTTCTTGGAATTTGATGTTTGTTTCTACCGTTCACAACTTGCTTTTGAAGTCCGTCCTAAAGCATAAAACGCTCTATAACAACGTGAGCGTCTTAGTTATGTCTAAAGAGAAACAATTTGTTTCCTGAGAGTTCGACAAAAAAGAGTGCATCCCAGTTGTGCAATGAGTAAAGATGCTTATCGGTACTTAAACAATTTTGACAATCAAAATAAGGTAAAATGCTTTTTCTGAGTAACTTTAGCATTATCATCGGTAGCGATCGCCAATAACGATATAACAGGCTTTTCAGGCTTCAGAATTGATAAAAAATAATTTGTTGGATTTGTCTAATATTTTTCCAGTATTCTGTTAAGTTTTTTGCTTCGGGAAATACACCCGCCATACCAATGATGGCAACGGGTTCTGCTTGGGATGAGGTCATTTTTTAGGTTCTAATAAAATAAAAGCCTGTTGTTTGAAGGAAAAAGCTTTTTCTTTCTCTTGTCTTCCTAATATGGCTCTAATCTCTGGCAGAAACAATCCCGAAAAGTTCATGAAATTTCAGTAGCTAGAAAAATCATTTTCAGTTAAGAGATCGCTAGCTTTGGAGAACCCAAATAAATAAGTTATAGCTATACTACATCCATCAAAACACTCAAGAGTTGATTCGAGAGGAATATAGGTTGTGTCGCCAATAAGTTTGCAGGACGAGAATATTTCCCAGAAGCTCCAGTAATTTAGGCGGCTATTCCCAAGATTTGATTGATGAAACAGATCTGTCCCATGACATCCTCTTTTTCCACAAGGTCCTGAATTTTTCTTAGTGCCGATCCTGAACTTTTCTGAACTTTTCGGGATTTTTTCGGCCCCAGATTTCACATATACTAATAATGCTCGCCAATCGACCAATGAACAGAAACGTGACGGAGGAGAAGAGCTCGACAATGGCTAAAACCCTATTAGACATTCTCTCCTATCGAGGGCAATCTCAGCCAGATAGGCAAGCCTATATCTTTCTCCAAAACGGAGAAACCGAATCAGGAAGTCTTACCTACGGAGAATTAGACCGACAAGCCAGAGCGATCGCAGCCAGGCTCCAATCTTGGCAAGGGGAACGGGCTTTATTATTATATCCCTCTGGATTAGAGTTGATTAAGGCTTTCTTTGGCTGTTTGTATGCTGGGGTAGTGGCGGTTCCCGTTTATCCTCCCAGACGTAATCAGAAGTTATCTCGGTTGCTCTCGATCGCTAATGATGCTCAGGCTAACCTAGCACTGACAACCACATCAATACAGGCTGACATTGATCGAAGATGGTCAGAGGAAACAGACCTATTAACCCAGTTGAAGTGGGTAGCTACAGATACCATTGAAGCTAATCTAAGAGAGTTTGTACCTAAATCAGTGACAGGGTCGAGTTTGGCGTTTTTGCAATATACTTCTGGTTCTACGGGAACGCCCAAAGGGGTGATGATTACTCATGGGAATCTGATGCACAACCAGCAGCTAATTCAACTAGCTACTGGTAATCATCGAGATAGTATTTATGTATCTTGGCTGCCTTTATTTCATGATATGGGACTTGGTAACGCCTTGCAGTCATGTTTGGTCGGAATTCCCTATATTATGATGCCACCAGCAGCGTTTCTAATGAAGCCAATTCGCTGGTTAAAAGCCATTTCCAAATATAGGGCAACTATAACTGGAGGGCCTAATTTTGCTTACGATCTATGCGTGAGTAAGATCGATCGGGAAAGCTTAGAAAATCTTGATTTAAGTAGTTTAGATCTAGCTGCTAATGGGGCAGAACCCGTCAAAGCAGAAACCTTAGAAAAATTCACGGAAAAATTTGCTCCTTGTGGTTTTCGTCGGAGTGCATTTTATCCTTGTTATGGAATAGCAGAAGCCACCCTATTGGTTACGGGTGGGGACAAGAATAAAGAATCAGTGATTCAGGGAGTTAAGAGTGGGGATTTGGAACAAAATTCGGTAGTAGAGAGTGAGGTTTCATCAGCAGAAAGTCGAGTGCTTGTGGGATGTGGTCATCCTTACATGGACACAAAAGTAAGTATTGTTAACCCAGAGTCATTAACTCGCTGTAAAGAGGGACAAGTAGGAGAGATTTGGGTTAGTGGTGAAAGTGTAGCTTCTGGCTATTGGAATCGCCCAAAAGCCACACAAGAAACATTTCAAGCTTATGTCAAGGATACGGGAGAAGGTCCATTTCTTCGTACAGGAGACTTGGGATTTTTCAGTAATGGCGAGTTATTTGTGACTGGACGAATCAAGGATGTGATGATCATCCGGGGTCGCAATTATTATCCCCAAGACATTGAATTAACTGTCGAAAACAGCCATCCTTGTCTACGAGAGCATTGTAGTGCAGCATTTTCAGTAGAAATAGAAGGAGAGGAGTGTTTAGTGGTTGCTTGTGAGGTGGAACGAACTTACCTGCGCAAGCTGAATACAGATGAGGTAGTGAGAGAAATCCAAATTGCCGTATCAACAGAACATGAATTAGAAGTTTATGGGATTGTCTTCTTGAAAACGGGGAGTATCCCCAAGACTTCTAGTGGAAAAATTCAACGTCGTGCTTGCAAACAAGGATTTTTTGAAGCTAGTTTGAATCTAGTAGGACAATGGCAAAAAACGATTGAACAGAATCCCAAGATAATTGGCTCAAATTCACAACTAAATACTCAAGATTATTCCTCTACTCTACAGAGCCACTCGAAAACAGTGGCAGAAATAGAAGCATGGTTAGCAGATAAAATTGCGGAAACTTTGCAAATAGCACCAGTTCATATTGACTTAAAACAACCATTAGCTATCTATGGTTTAAATTCTGTCAAAGCTGTGAATATTGCTGCCCAATTAGAAGAATGGTTGGGGATTTCGGTGGCTCCGACTATTGTGTATGACTATCCCAGTATTAAGGCTCTGGCTGATTATTTAGGACAAACAACTCCCGCTTTAGAATCTCCTGTTTTGGTGTCAAATTCTCAGACTGCAACTGAAGCAGTAGCGATCATTGGTTTGGGCTGTCGTTTCCCTAAAGCTAATAATCCCCAAGCTTTCTGGTCTTTGTTGCGCTCAGGTGGTGACGCTATTACTAAAGTACCAGTTGCTCGTTGGCAATCGGACAATAGTTGGGGTGGTTTTTTGGATCGAGTTGACCAGTTCGACCCACAATTTTTCAGTATTTCTTCACGGGAAGCTAGTAACATGGATCCGCAACAAAGATTCTTGTTGGAAGTTAGTTGGGAAGCTTTAGAAAACGCCGGATTAGCGGCAGAGCAACTAGCAGGAAGTCGAGGTGGAGTTTTTATCGGCATCAGTAATGGAGATTATGCCAAGTTAGACGCAAACCTTACCAATACCCAAGCCTACTATGGTACTGGTAATGCCTTGAGTATTGCTGCCAATCGGCTGTCATATTTCTTGAATTGGCAGGGACCTTCTTGGGCTGTTGATACAGCTTGCTCATCATCATTAGTCGCAGTTCATCAAGCTTGTCAAAGTTTGTTACACGGGGAGTGTAATTTCGCTTTGGCTGAGGGAGTAAATTTGATCTTGACTCCTCAATTAACTCTCACCTTTTCTGAGGCTCAAATGATGGCAGCAGACGGTCGCTGTAAAACTTTTGATGGAGCAGCAGATGGTTATGTACGTTCAGAAGGCTGTGGAGTAGTTGTACTTAAACGTCTTGCTGATGCTCTAGCTGATGGAGACAATGTTCGGGCAATTATAAGAGGTTCTGCCGTTAATCAAGATGGTCAAACTAATGGTTTAACTGCACCTAATGGCAAATCTCAACAAGAGGTAATTCGCCTGGCATTAGCTAAAGCGGGAGTAAAACCCAATCAAATTAATTATGTGGAGACACACGGGACGGGCACCTCTTTGGGAGATCCTATTGAGGTAAATTCTCTTAAAACAGTGCTTACCGAAGGTAGAGATTCAAATCAACCTTGTTGGATTGGTTCGGTAAAAACCAATATTGGTCACACAGAAGCTGCTGCGGGGATTGCGGGTTTAATTAAGTTGGTATTGTCATTAGAACACGATGAGATTCCACCTCACCTTCACTTGAAACAATTAAATCCCTATATTGAACTTGAGAAGACTCCGATTGACATTCCGACGCAACTTCAGCCATGGTCATCAGTCGAACAACCCAGACTAGCAGGAGTTAGTGCTTTTGGTTTTGGCGGGACAAATGCCCACGTCATCCTAGAAGAAGCCCCTTCTCCAGTTAACAGTTATCAGCGGTGCGACCCTACTGATGCGACCTCCGCGATAGGTAGCGCACCAAGAGAGTTACCAGTTACCAGGGAGCGAGAAACTAAGCGTCCATTCCAGATATTAACTTTGTCAGCTAAAACAGAAACAGCTCTTTCTGATTTAGCAAGTGGTTACCAGAACTATCTGGCAACTCATCGGTCATTAGAGATCGCAGATATTTGTTTCAGTGCCAATACGGGGCGTACGCACTTTAACCATCGTCTAGCGATCATTACCTCTAGCCCACAAGAATTAGCCGATCGATTAGCCCAAATCAGTGCCGGAGAAGAACCGACCGGCGTATTTTCTGGAAAACTTAGTAATAGTAAATCACCATTAATTGCCTTCCTGTTTACCGGACAAGGTTCTCAGTATGTCAACATGGGAAGACAACTTTATGAAACCCAACCCGTCTTCCGTCAAACCTTAGACCAGTGCGATCGCCTTCTCCAACCTTATATAGAAAAATCTATTTTAGACGTTATTTATCCTGAAGATAGCCAACAATTAAATAACTCTCTTATTAATCAAACTGCCTACACCCAACCTGCCCTATTTGCCATTGAATATGCCCTGGCAAAATTATGGGAATCCTGGGGCATAAAACCAGATGTGGTGATGGGGCATAGTGTGGGAGAATATGTCGCCGCCACAGTAGCAGGAGTATTTAATTTAGAAGATGGTTTAAAATTGATTGCCCATCGGGGAAGGTTAATGCAGCAGTTACCTCACGGGGGTGAAATGGTAGCGGTGATGGCATCATTCGAGCAAGTAGCTCAACTAATTGCCCCTTATACAGAAACAGTGGTAATAGCCGCTATCAACGGACCAGAAAGTGTTGTCATTTCAGGTGCAGCAGAAGCCATTGGGACAGTGAGGGACAGCTTAGAAGCAGCAGGAATCAAGACCAAACAGCTACAAGTATCTCATGCCTTCCATTCACCCTTAATGTCACCGATGATGGGGTCATTTGAAGCAGTAGCCTATCAAATCACCTATCATCAACCCCAGATTCCGCTGATCTCAAATGTCACAGGAATAAGAGCCGACGAGAGTATTACCACAGCCAGCTACTGGATCAATCATGTCCGCCAACCCGTAAAATTTGCCAAAAGTATGGAGACTTTACACCAAGAAGGTTATCAAGTCTTCCTAGAGCGTCGGTTCAGTAGAAGCCATTGACAGAAGAGCTCGAATCTGTAGGAGAATTTGTCAGCTTAGTTCCCGTTATCAAGCCATAACCTCTACAGGCCTGGTCTGGCGTTCTGGCG
>JASJEI010000101.1 GCA_030064795.1 Pleurocapsa sp. MO_226.B13
TATCTATTAGTTAATTTTAGCACCTTTTGTAAAACAAAATTACTAGAAGTTTAAAGTACATATAGGCACTTATGGTTAGCTATGGACAGATATTAACTTACTGTTATCTAACCCTAATTTTTGCCTGTAGTTGGTTGTTGCTTCTCAATGAAGTCTGGCTAATAGCGATCGCTCCTAGCTTGAGTTTATTGTTCTCAGCAGCGATCGCTACTTTTTATCGTGCTTAAGTTTTAAAATTTTTACTTAAAGTTTCTTTATAATTTCTCAATATAGTAATTTTTTCGGAGTTAGGAGTTAGGAGTTAGGAATTCGGAATTCGGAATTAGTTGTCCTTTTACCTTTTACCTCTGTACCCCTGCTTGCCATGTCTCCTGCCTGAGATATGGAGACAATTGTTTGGGCGTTAAAAATCCTTGGGATAAGACAAAATCATGAAACTTCTGAGGATTAAATTGTTTGCCGAGCATTTTTTCCGCTTGCGATCGCAGTTGTAAAAATTGTTGATAGCCATAAAAATAAGCGGGTGCTTGACCTGGAAATCTAGTGATATAACGTTTGATTTCTTGTTCGGCAAAAAATTGAGAAAATCCAACATCTTGAGTCAAAACCTTGAGAGCCTCAGCAGTTGTAATTCTTCCTAACTGGAGTTCGGGTTCTAAAAATGCACGAGCAGCACGAAGTAACTGAAACTGAAGCGACATAAATTGTCCTTCTAGGGGCATATAGGGCTGCATAATTTCCTCGGCATAGGTTGCCCAACCTTCGATGCTAGTAGCATTGGCTGCAAACTCAGTCCGCGCCTCAGAGAGATTTTGGTTTTTTTCAATTGTAGAGAATTGCAGATCGTGTCCAGGTCTTCCTTCATGAACTGTTAGCGTCCAGGACATTGCAGGATTGGTAAAATCATTGTATTGTTTTGCTTTTTGCGGATTTTGTAAGACTGGAATAACAAAGGTATTGGAATCAGGACGATAAAGAGGGACTGGAAAATTTTGATACTCTCGAACTGTAGCTAAACGAATCTTGAATTCACTCTTGGGTAGAGTTACTATCTGTTCCCGTCGGATAATCTTCTCTAAGTCTTTAGCGCGATTTTGATAGAGACGTAAAGTATCTTGAGCCGAAAGCCGTTCCTGTTTCAAGGCTTGAATTACATCTCGATAGTAAGGTTTCTTGAGTCCTTTTTTTTGGGCAATTTGAGGCGCGATCGCTTGCATTTGCTGTTGTACCTGAGTAAATGCGGTACGAGCTTGTTGGATCAATTCTTCGATTGATATTTCAATACCTTGCTTTTCTAATTCCAAGGCATATAGTTCCCTTGGCAGACGAAAATTATCCTCTACCCTAGTTAAAAGCTGGCGACGAATAAATTTTTCATAATCGAATAATTGCTTTTTTAATTGTCCGTAGGCTTGTTGGTAGTTGGGGACTTGTTGCTGTCTCAAAAAAGTTTGAATTGCATAAATTTGGGAGGCACTGTTGTTTAAATCATTTTTGAGCCGTTCTTTACTTGGCAAGGCAATTTCAGTTTTTTGCAGTTGTACCTCAATAGCTTGTTCTAACAGAGAAGTTAGAGCAATTTTGCCTGGTTCGAGTCCAGCATATTGCTTGAGCTTGCTCAATATAGCTGCTTGCTGTTGGGAGGGCGATTTATACTCTTTAAGGGTAGATTTGAGACTGTCTAAAATTGCTTGGTTTAAATTAATGTAGGGAACGCGGTATTTCTCTTCCAGAGCATAAGAACGTAACTCTTGCCGTCCTACTTTTAGCAAGATCTGTAAATCTAAACTAAGATCGGCATTTTTAGCGCGATCGCGTTCTTTTTCCAGAGTTTTTACCGCTTGCAGTACGTTTTTGCTACGACATTGCTGAAAAGCTGGATCTAATATCAATAAATCGCTATTTTCAGATTTCTTTTGACAAGACTCAGCAGCGATCGCTTTTTCTAAAAGATCTGCATATTGATTACTGCGGGCGATCCAATCTGGAGATTTTGCTACCAGGGAAGTAGGTGCGATCGCCAAACAGAAACAGCAGCTAGCAATGGCGATCGCGACAAATCTTCTCCCTCGAATCCTCCACCATTTCTGGCAAGCAAGAGCAGAGAGAGAAAAATTAATTCTAGTTTGTAAAAATACCAAAACTATTTTTTTATTATTTTCCCTCTACCCTAACCTTTTTAGGTGTGTGTTGTTAGTTGGCGGAAATAGAAGGTTCGTGTCACCAGACGCAATAAGATTAAATTTCACATTTTTCACGCCATTTTTGGGGCTGACTCATAAGAAATACAAATCATTAACTTTGCCTAGTTCGTTTCCTTTTAGGCAAAGTATAATGTCACCTCAAAGATTTGAGAACTTTTGGATAGATTAATCAGTTTTTTGCTCTAATCAAGCGCACTATTGATTAAAGTTGATAATGCCTGTTGAGCGTAATTAGCACCTCCAGAAACACCCTCTATAGTAGCCATCAAGCTCGCCCCTCCAATTAAAAGCAAATATTGCTGAGAAAATGATTCCGAATCCTCTACTCCAGCTTGTTCTGCCAATTGCTTAATCTGCATCCGAATTGATTCCCTAACTCCTATTGAAACCTCATGTGCAGGATGAGAAGCGTCGGCTATTTCCAGTACGGCATTAATAAAAGGACACCCTCGAAAATCTGGACTGGCATACCACTCTCGCAGTACGTCAAATGTAGCTAGCAATCTTTCTTTAGCAGTGTTACCGCGATCTCGTACTGCTGTTTCAAACCAACGTAACCATTCTGTAGCTCGGTGTTTCATTACTGCTTCAATTAGTTCATCTTTAGAAGCAAATTGCCGATACAGAGTTCTTTTGGCTACCCCGCTAGTAGCAATAATCTCGTTGATCCCTACATTTTGAATCCCTTTTTGATAAAAGAGCCGAGAAGCTGTTTCTAGAATTTGTTGGCGAGAATTATGAGAAGATTTCATGACAATTTTAAGTAGACAAAGTTGTCTCATATGGCTATACTATCAGCTAAATTAAGGAGACAAGCTTGTCTCCTTAAGGCTCAAATTAGAAATTAGATCGATGCAATTTAACATTCATACTTTGGAAACAGCACCAGTAGACTCGAGATCGGCTTTGGTTCACGCCCAAGAAACTTTTGGCTTTATTCCGAATTTAGAAGGGATTTCTGCTGAAGCTCCAGCCTTATTAAAAGGTTCAATGGCGTTGTGGGATTTATTTGAGACTACAAGTTTTACGAAGATCGAACAGCAAATAATTTATCTAACGGTAAACTATGAAAACTCTTGCGATTACTGTATGGCAGCCCATTCAGGATTAGCTAAAGCGATTGGAATGTCTCAAGAAAACATTAAAGCTTTAAGAAATGGAACACCCATAGCAGATGCTAAATTACAAGCATTACGTCACTTTACCCAACAAATGGTAAAAGCTCGCGGTTGGGTAGAAGACAGTGAAATAGAAGCATTTTTGACAGCAGGATATAGTAAACAACAGGTACTAGAGGTCATTTTAGGCATTGCAATCAAAGTCATGCACAATTACACCAATCACATTGCTAAAACTCCTTTAGACAAACAATTTAAACCCAATATTTGGTTTAAATAAAGCTCATTCGCTCATTTATTAGGAAAAAAAGCCAATTTATTACATAAGTTTGCAAAATTCAGATACTAAGCTATCAATGGTTGCGATAACTTTGATATCCTTTTCTTAATATCCAGCTTAAACAACCCATAAGGATTGACATGACCAAATATCAAAGGGGTAATTGCCTGTAAATTCCTCGCCGTCAGCTTTTTCTCCCAGTGTTTCTGTGCCAAAACGCGAGGACACAGATTTCATAGTTGATGCGGTTGATTCGCTCATTGCCATCACTATCTGTTTCCATGAGGATTTCTTTAGCACCAGCTTTTAGCACTCCATCGATGGGTAACACGAACCTTCTATTTCCGCCTAGTTCTGGGTTCGTAGAGACTGAGCATGGGATGCGGTTGCGAAGCCCGCGCATGACTCCCAAGGTCGCAGTCCGAAGGACGAGAGCGAGTCCTTTAGGGCTACGTCTCTACAGTCTTGCTCCTTTTGCCTCCTCTCTCCCGCGCGATCGCGCCTCAAATTCAATCCCTCACCTAAGCTCGAATGTCTAAACTATCTTTAGTATTGCAACGGGTATAGGCATTCCAGGTAGTCAAGTCTGGCGCGGGAAAACTTAAAATCGCCGATCGCGCTTGTTCGCTCAAACCGACAACCAGACTAAAATCTGCTCCAGCAATATTCTGAATATTTTCTAAAATTGCTCCTGTAAGATCGGCAGCCCGAAAATCGACCCCTTTTAGTTCCGTATTACCCAAACGAGCGTTACGCAAACTAGCACCAGTCAGGATCGCTTTCTGAAGATTTGCCCCACTAAAAGAAACGTCATCTAAAATTGCTCCAGTAAAATCTGCGCCACTAAGATAAGCACCAATCATTTTCGCGCCTGTCAGATCGACTCCCCGCAAATTAGCGGTGTTCAGATAAGCACCGTTGAGATTGGCCCTGGGCCCAACTGCACCAGAACTTTTGTAGTTAAACCCTTCAGGAAACTTAGTTTCTCGGTCGTAAATAGTGACCTGAAACTGAGTATCTTGGAGATTTGCCTCAGTTAAATTTGCTCGACGCAGATCCCCACGACTAAGATAAGCTCCAGTCAGATTTGCTCCCCTGAGATTCGCTCCAGTCAGATTTGCCCCCCTGAGATCGGCATGGCTTAGGTTGGCTTCACTTAGATTTGCCCCCATCAAATCCGCATTGGTTAGAACACTATGGGAAAAATTAATTTGCTCTAGGTTAGCTTGGTTAAGAGCGATCGCATATAGATCTTGGTTGCTGTAGTCAGCATTAGCTAAGCTTTCTCCCGCCTCAAGTTTTTTCCTAATTGCGACTGCAAGGGGAGATTTGCTACTAGAAGTTGTAGTTGGCATAGTTTAAACAACAGACAGTGGATAATGGACAATTGCTTCTATTAGCTGACAGAGGTTAACTTTAAGAAGCAAGAAAAAAGGGTCAAACCGAGTTAACCCATCTAGTCCTGAAAACTTATTGTCTGAGATTTAGCGTGTTTATTTGAGTTTGCTTCTAATTTCTTCAACTCGTTTGCGATTCACTCCTAAGTCAGATTTACCCAGACGTGAGGCAGAGCGGACATGAATCACGTTAGCTTCGGGATCTCGATAAAATTCGACATCATCAACATAGCCCATTAATTTGCTTTTAAATTCTGCATAGAGATAATTATCTGTCTCTTCCACAATCGTAGTTCGCTCCATCCCTTCTACTACTCCTTTGATTTCGGCAATAGAGACTCCAGGTAAGGGTTCTATTTTCGACTGAGCATCATCGCTTTGACTGTTTACGCAGTTAGGAGTTCCAGGACAAGCAGTTAGCTTGCCATCTTTTACCCCCAAATTGTCTGGTCTTTTCCCTGCAAAGTTAAACATTTTTTTTAAATCTCTTGTTAAAACTCGGTTTTGTCTAGACAGAATTATCTCACAGTAATTCCCGTATTAAATCAAATCCGTCCGAGGGTAGCCAATGACCAGTGACTAATGACTGGATTCTATTTACTCAGAATTTGACCCAAACCTGAAGTTAAAACTGACAATCAGGCGATCGAGTTTGAATTAATTCAAGAAGATAATTCGTTTCAACACTGCGACACTAAACAAAATCACTTTCAGCCAAAGTAGTGGTATCGACTCCCGATAAAAAGTCTTTTTCGACTGTACCGACAATATCGTTGAAAGTGGGTTGGGATATTTCTCCATTTATAGTCTGCGAAATAGTATCTGCAAACAGAGCGTGTGCTTCTGTAGTCGGGTGAAAAATATCCCAGAAGAAAAATCCTGTTGTTTCATTAGGGTCTAATCCTGAGAACAATAAAGGATCGGTTACATTGCTTAAACCGAATTGCTCTGAATTGGCTGCAATAGTTTCATTAGCCGTAAATAAATCGACTTCAACAATTAAAGAATCTCGATCTAACTATCGCTACTCAAACAACTATAGTTAGATTAAGATTCTTGTCTGAATTACGAATCGGGCATTGGTGACAAGTTAAGAATGACCAATGACCAATGACAACCTCAGCCAGTTAATTTTCGACAACTAACAAATAACCCAGTTTATCCAGCATTAGCCAGAACACTCTGTTTAGTCAGCAATTTCAATGCTTCTTGGTATTGTCGATCTGCTTCGGTGGCGATTTGAGCATAGGTAATAGGCTGTTGTGAGATTACATCGTCGGGCATAATTCCCAGTTTGTTAATATCTGTATGGTTGGGAGTTTCGTATTTAGCGACAGTGACTGCTAATCCCGAACCATCAGGTAATTCAAATAAAGACTGAATCAATCCTTTGCCAAAAGTTTTTTCTCCTACTAACAAAGCTCGCTGATTATCTTGTAACGCTCCTGCCAAGATTTCGCTGGCACTAGCCGTTCCCTGATTTACTAAAACAACCAAAGGATCTGCGGTCAAGATTTCGCTAGTGGAATCAAAACTGCCTAAAGCTCCTTGGCGATTTACCGTGTAGACGATTGTGCCATCACTCAGCCACATCCGCGCAATCTCTACTCCAGCCTGTAATAGTCCTCCTGGATTGTTGCGTAAATCCAGAATGTAGGCTTCTGCGCCCTTACTTTCTAAATTAGCAACTCCATGAGCAATTTCTTTTGCCGCGTTGGCACTAAACTGATTGAGACGGACGTAACCGATTTTTTGCCCAGTACTAGTATCTAAGGCAGTATAAACGGGATTTAAAGAAATGCGATCGCGGACTATCTCCAAAGTACGAGGTTCGGCATTCTTATCTTGACCAGACTGTACCCTGAGAGAAACTTTGGTGCCTATTGTGCCACGCATCCTGGCTGCTGCTTGATCCAGAGTCAGGGTTCTGGTGTCTACGCCATCGATTTCTAAAATGCTATCCTTGGGTTCAATTCCTGCTGCTTCTGCGGGCGAACCAGCCAGAGGCGAGATCACTTCAATTAGTTTGGTTTCTGGGTTGAGGTTGATTTGTAACCCTACCCCCGAAAGTTCTCCAGAAGTATTGACCTGCAAACTATGATATTGTTCTGGTCTGAGTAGTCTGGTAAAAGGATCGTCTAAACTCGCCAACATCTCCTCAATTGCCGTGTAAGTCTCTTCGCGATCGCGTAAAGGTTTCTTGACATACTTTTCTCTCATCCTCCACCAATTCTGATGGTTGAAGGTTTCATCTATATAAGACTGGTTGACAATCCGCCAAGATTGCAAGATCAACTTTTGCTCTTCTGTAAAGGCTTGAGCTTCGGGAACATAACAGCAAAAAGAAAAGATAGACCAGAGAAAAACCGACAAGGCGAGAGAAAAAACTTTTTTGACCATGAGAAAGAAATATTGATTGAGTCAGTAGCTTCGATTATTTTATTTTAGTGATTCTTAAATAGTTGTTACGCCAAAACAGTTAGCATTTTTTCGGTTTATTAACTAGCAGCTGCTAATTTTATCCAGTCAAACTGGTTAACCCGAGATAAATATGGCGTATAATACGACATTAAATAAAGACATCATAGCGTAAAGCTATGTTACATTTTTTATAGAGGTTCAAGCGATTATTTTGTTAATGCTCAACCTTTAACGGACTTAAACAGTAAATATACATTGCTTAGTGTTGTCTGAGTTCATTGCACAAGTAAGCTTTGAAAAAAAGCAGCACTTTCTACCCAAAGCTTTGACACCGATCTTTAGCTGTTCAAAAATTGAGGCAAAAAGCCCTAGCCTTTGAAGACAGCAAGATTAGGAGCAAGTTTTCGGTAAAATCATCCATAACTATTTTTTGTTAGCTAATCTATAGGCTTCATGTTTTCAAAACAAGTAACTGATTCAAAAACCTTTCAGTGGTTTGATGAGCGTCTAGAAATCCAAGCTATTTCTGATGACATCACCAGTAAATACGTTCCCCCTCACGTCAACATTTTCTACTGCTTGGGTGGTATCACTCTAGTCTGCTTCTTAATTCAGTTTGCGACTGGATTTTGCATGACTTTTTATTACAAACCCAGCGTGGCCGAAGCATTTACCTCAGTCGAGTACATTATGAATGAAGTTAGCTTTGGTTGGCTAATTCGTTCGATCCATCGCTGGTCAGCTAGCATGATGGTCTTGATGATGATTCTTCACGTTTTCCGCGTCTACTTAACTGGTGGCTTCAAAAAGCCCCGCGAGTTGACTTGGATCACTGGAGTAGTTATGGCGGTAATCACCGTTAGTTTTGGTGTAACTGGCTACTCTCTTCCTTGGGATCAGGTAGGTTACTGGGCGGTGAAAATTGTATCTGGTGTACCTGCTGCAATTCCTGTAGTTGGCGATCAAATGGTCGAGCTACTACGAGGTGGTGCTAGCGTTGGTCAAGCTACTTTGACTCGTTTCTATAGCTTGCACACGTTTGTTTTACCTTGGTTGATCGCAGTGTTTATGTTGCTGCACTTCTTGATGATTCGCAAACAAGGTATCTCTGGTCCCTTGTAAATCGAATTTTAAGTTCCATCGGGGAAATCTCATCTTAATCCTTTCCCTGATGGATTTTAGGGATAATAGTAAGTAACTTGTAAGTGAGCTGTAGAAGTTTATTTACTTTTGATACCTCCACTCACTTAGGGGTAAGTATTGAAAATGAAAGTAGGGAGATCTGCTGTTAAGGCTATACAGCTTGCTCCCAGTCGTCAGGCAAAGCTCGGTAACGATCTATATACTGTCTGATTCAAACGCAGCAATAGCGATCGCTATTGCCGATTTAAAGAAAACTTAGGAGAAAAAAACTATGTCAACTCTAAAAAAGCCAGATCTAAGCGATCCCGCTTTGCGTGCTAAGTTGGCTCAAGGTATGGGTCACAACTACTATGGTGAACCTGCTTGGCCCAACGATTTGTTATACATCTTCCCCGTAGTTATTTTGGGAACTATCGGTTTAGTGGTCAGTTTGGCCGTGTTAGATCCTGCAATTGTAGGCGAACCTGCTAATCCTTTTGCTACTCCCCTAGAAATTTTACCTGAGTGGTATTTGTATCCTGTATTCCAAATCTTGCGCGTTGTTCCCAGTAAGCTTCTGGGAATTGCTGCTCAAACAGCAGTACCTTTAGGATTGATGTTAATTCCTTTCATCGAAAGCGTTAACAAATTCCAAAATCCTTTCCGTCGTCCTGTAGCTACTACAGTATTCCTATTCGGTACTGTGGTAACTATCTGGCTAGGTATTGGTGCTACTTTCCCCATCGATGAATCCTTAACTTTAGGCTTATTCTAAAATTCTAAGCATCAAAAGCTAGAGAATGAGTCCGAGTTTTAATTAAATAGCGAGGCATAGTGGTTTGTTAGTCGTATTTAGTCCCTACTAAGTCATCTAATAAGCGATTGCGCCTCGTTATTTAGTTGGCAAATGTAGTATAGTTTACCTACTGCCGACTTGAAAATAGTTAGAGCGTTGTCGTAATTGAGTGTTTATTGGTATCATGTAGTGAGAAAGGTTAATAGTAGCTCGAATACCTTTCTACCTACAAAGATATCCAAAGGCATAGAAGTGGGAATAGCCCGCTTTTTTTTATTGTCTAAATCAAATAAATAGTTTTGCGTGCTAACCATACCTACTTGAGTTGGTACGAGTCCAAGGTAATCCGCGCCCTCGACGACGGAGCCTGCTTGGACTTCGTTAATTTTTTTCCAATATGACTCATCCCCTTGTTCCCCAAATTATTGAATTAGCCTCTCCTTTAGCCGAAGAACTCAATTTAGAATTAGTTGATGCAGTATTTCAAACCAACAAAACACCGCCAATTCTGAGAATAGATGTCCGCAACCCCAATGCAGATACCAGTTTAGAAAACTGCGAACAAATGAGTAGGATTCTAGAAGAAAAGTTAGATTTAGCTGAAATTATTCCTACTGCTTATGTACTAGAAATCTCTAGTCCTGGCATCTCCCGTACCTTAACCACAGATCGAGAATTTATTGCCTTTAAAGGATTTGCCGTCGTTGTCAACACTTTCGCGCCTTACAAAAACAAAAAACAATGGAAGGGGCGATTGCAACAAAGGGATGAAACATCAGTCCAAATTAGCCAAAAAGGAAAAGCGATCGCTATCCCCAGAGAATTGGTCGCCAAAGTACAGCTTGATGATGAATAATTTAACTTTGCCTCTTAAATTTAAACAGACTGCTATTTAATCGACCCTAATTAACAAAAGCTTAAACCTAAATTTTAATCTCAGGAGTAGATATAAATATGACCTTAGTGAGTTTGCCAGGTCTGAGGGCAACCATCGAAGAAATTAGCCAAAGATATAATTTACCCGGCGATGCGGTGGAAGAAGCCTTGAGAGAAGCTTTAATCAAAGGCTATGAAAAATTTCGTCGTTCCAAAGCCCGTAATGAGGAATTTAGCGAAGAATATTTTGAAAATTTTAACGTTCAGCTAGATACCGAAGAAGAAGGATTTCAAATTTTGACTACCAAAGTCATTGTGGACGTTAATAAAGACCAAATTGAAGATCGCGATCATCAAATCGCTTTGAGTGAAGTACGAGAGCAGGTAGACGACTCCGAAATTCAAGTGGGAGATTCGGTAATCGTTGATGTTACCCCCGAACAAAAGGATTTTGGACGGATGGCAGCAATTCAAACCAAGCAGGTACTGTTGCAAAAACTACGGGATCAACAACGAAAACTAATTCAAGAAGAGTTTAACGATCTTGAGGGGACAGTTCTACAAGCTAGAGTAGTTCGTTTTGAACGACAATCAGCAATTGTGGCAGTTACTAGTGGTTTGGGACAGCCAGAAGTAGAAGCCGAACTACCCAAACGCGAACAGCTACCTAACGATACCTACCGTTCTAATGCCACTTTTAAAGTTTACTTAAAAAAAGTTAGAGATACCCCCCACCGTGGGCCACAGCTAATGGTTTCTCGTGCTACAGCAGGGTTGGTAGTGGAACTATTTAGTAACGAAGTTCCTGAGATAGAAGAGGAGATTGTCCGTATTGTCGCAGTAGCCAGAGAAGCTCACCCTCCTTCCCGTCATGTTGGAGTACGGACTAAAATAGCAGTAGACACTCTAGAAAGAGATGTCGATCCCGTAGGAGCTTGTATTGGTGCTAGAGGTTCGCGAATTCAAGCGGTAGTAAATGAATTGAGAGGAGAAAAAATTGATGTAATTCGTTGGTCTCCCGATCCTGCAACCTACATTGCTAACTCTCTTAGTCCTGCTAGGGTAGATCGAGTTGTTTTGGCAAATACCGAAGAAAAACAATCTTTAGTTTTAGTTGCCGAAGACCAGTTGAGCTTAGCTATTGGCAAAGAAGGACAAAATGTTCGCCTTGCAGCTCGTCTGACAGGATGGAAAATAGATATTAAAGATATCAATCTATATGATGAAGAAGCAGAGATGGCAAAATGGGCTGCACAAGCTCAAGCAGCAGAAGCTCAAGCAGCAACAGAAGAACCAGAAGAGATAGAAACAACAACCAAAGAAACAAATATTGAGCCTGAGGTAGAGATAGAACCTAGCGAATTAAAAACCCAAACTACTTCTCCTGAAGCTGAATTGGAAATTGAAGCTGAAGCTGAAACCTCAGAAGTATCCAAAGAACAACCTGAAACCTTAACAGAATAAAAAGTAATTCAGGAGATTGTCAGCAAAACGAATTGCTAGCAGACTCGATGGCGATCGCCACTAAGAGCAATTTACACTCAACGCCAGTCCAGGATATTTGAAACTGGTAAAACTTAGATCTAAATCATTGCTAGAAATATCTATAGATTAGGTTCATTAACCAATTGAGCTTAGATCTGGTTATGACGATCTCCTGGAATAAAACTTAACAAAAGAACGAAATGAAGCAAAAAAACTATCGTCGATGTGTTAGCTGCCGTCGTGTCGGGCCAAAACAGTCATTTTGGCGAGTAGTACGCTTAGCATCAAATCATCAAGTAGAGCTAGAGGGAGGAATGGGGCGATCGGCATATCTGTGTCCCAACATTAACTGCTTGACTCAAGCTAAACTAAAAAATCGATTGCGTAGTTCTTTGAGGACTAAGGTTCCCGAACAGATTTATCAAAATTTACAAGCACGTCTGAGCGGATCGGGTTAAAGTCATCGCAAGACCATCAGGTTCATCTGTATTTGCCTGAGTCAGATTCGGGCAAGGAAAACTTGAGAGTGAAAGATGTCGAACTTAAATGGGTAGATCCAAGCAAACTATTGAGAAGACTTATCGAGATATCAGGGGGTGAAGAAGCGATAAGCCAGAGCGCATGGCTGAGTCCTTCGGACTGCGACCTTGGGAGTCATACGCGGGCTTCGCAACCGCTACGCCAAAGAGACCAGAAAAAACCAAAACCATCTTGTTAAAATGAAAAGCTTAAGATCGGATAAATAATTTGGTATTTTTCTCTAAAATAAGAGTTAAGAGGTAATTGCCATTGCTAACAATTGCAGTTACACGAAGCTAGTTCTATTTTTCGGTTTAGATTCCGAGTCAATAGAGTCATAAAAAGTTTTACTGGTAATCTTAAAGAAGATGAAAAACTACACGAACAAACAAATGGTCAAATAAATACAAACAGTCAACTGAGGGGAATAGTGGATGAACAACGGAAAAGTGAGAATATACGAACTATCAAAAGAATTAAATTTGGACAACAAAGACATCAAAGAAATTTGCGAACAGCTAAATATTGCTGTAAAAAGCCATAGTAGCACCATTACAGCATCTCAAGCAGAAAGAGTAAAAGCCGTGGCTTCTAAATCCCCTCGCCCTGAGAAAACAGCTAATAACCCCAAAAAAGATTCTAAACTCCTGAAAGCACCAGAAAAACGCAAGCAGCAAATTTTGGCAATTCATCACAAAACCGATCCCCCAAACTCTACTAAACAAGTCAAAAAACCAACGCTAGGGAAACCACCAAAGCTCGTCTCTCCCCCTAGTCGTCCTAAATCTACACCGTCAAAGTCATCTCAACCAGAATCCTTGACTCCTCCTCGGCCTCCTCAGCTTAGAGAGCCTGCACCAGAGACTAATAGACCCAATCAAACTCCTGAAAAAGAGCAAAAAACTCCAGATTTAGCTCCCAAACCAGCAGCGGTCGAACCGCCAAAACTGGCTTCTCCTCCTGCTCGTCCTCAAAAAAGTAAAGGCGGAGCTAAAAGTCCAGTTCAACCTCCGATCAAGCCTAAGATCCGCTCTAACGAACAACCTGCAACTCCAGCCAAAACTGTAGAAACAGAGAAAAAGAAAAAAGTTAATCCTCCTCTACCCAAACTAAACCAGAGACCACAGAAGGTTCAAACGGTTGGCAAAGTTAGCAAGGAATCAGCAGAAGAGACAGTAGATGAAAATATTACCGAAGAGTTAACCGATAACGAAATCGAGCCTATCGATACTGATGAGATTATCAAGAAAACCGATACCAAGAAAGTTACTCGTCTAAAACGCCCTACACCTCCTCGTAAAGTTAAGGAATGGGAAAATGAGGAAGATGATGAAGGCAAAAAGTCTAAAGGAAAAGCCAGTAAAAAACGCCGTGCGCCCAAACTGGTGTTGGATGAGGATGATGACTTCGATTCAGAAGATAACACGGTTCAGATCAATACCGCCTTTAGTCTCTCGACGGCTCGTCCACCAAAACCTCAATCGATGCAAAAACAGCAGCCTGTTGCCAGTAGCCCCAAAAAACCTCGAAAACCAGCCCCCAAAGCCGATAAAACCCAAAAAACAGAGCGTCAGACTAAGGGAAAAACCGCGCCGACTTTACCTGAGTCAATTACTTTGACGGATAATCTAACCGTGAGAGATTTGTCTCAAAGACTCAATACTCCAGAAACCGAGATCATTAAAAATCTCTTTTTCAAAGGAATACCAGTCAATATCACTCAAACTTTAGATTTAGAAACGGCTCGAATAGTTGCCGAAGAGCTGGGAGTCATCGTTGAAACTCCAGAAGAAACATCCGCAGCAGTCAAAGAGACAGAAATGCTGGATGCCGATGACCTGGAGAATCTTCAAACTCGTCCGCCTGTGGTGACAATTATGGGTCATGTAGACCACGGGAAAACAACGCTACTAGATTCAATTCGTAAAAGTACTGTTGCTTCGGGAGAAGCTGGTGGGATTACTCAACATATTGGTGCGTACCACGTAGATGTAGAACACGATGGAAAAACAGAACAAATCGTGTTCTTAGATACTCCTGGTCACGAAGCTTTCACGGCAATGCGTGCCAGAGGAACGAGAGTGACCGATATAGCTGTATTAGTGGTAGCAGCGGACGATGGGGTGCAACCTCAAACCAAAGAAGCCATTAGCCACGCCAAAGCAGCAGAAGTTCCCTTGTTGGTAGCAATCAACAAAGTAGACAAACCAGAAGCCAATCCCGATCGCATTAAACAAGAGCTTACCGAACAAGGCTTAGTTGCTGAAGATTGGGGCGGAGACACAACTATGGTTCCCGTCAGCGCGCTCAAAGGAGATAATCTGGACGAACTGTTGGAGATGATTCTCTTAGTGGCGGAAGTTGAAGAACTTTCGGCAAATCCAGACCGTCCGGCAAAAGGAACGGTCATCGAAGCCAACCTCGATCGCAATCGCGGCCCTGTCGCCACCCTCCTAGTCCAAAATGGTACTTTACGGGTAGGAGATACTGTCGTTGCTGGTTCGGTTCTGGGTAAAGTGCGGGCAATGATCGACGATCTGGGCGAAAAAGTAGAAGCTGCTACTCCTTCTTTTGCAGTAGAAATTTTGGGATTAAACGATGTTCCCGAAGCTGGGGACGAGTTTGATGTTTACGAAAACGAAAGAGATGCTAGAGCGGTTGCCGAGCAACGAGCTACCGAGCAGCGCGATAGCCGTCTACTGCAATCGATGTCCTCGCGTCGTATTAGCTTGAGTACCATATCCGCTCAGGCACAAGAAGGCGAATTAAAAGAGCTTAACCTGATTATCAAAGCAGACGTTCAAGGTTCTGTGGAGGCTATTTTAGGTTCTCTAAACCAATTACCTCAAAATGAAGTCCAAATTCGCACTCTCTTGGCTTCTCCTGGAGAAGTAACTGAAACAGATGTCGATCTAGCAGCAGCTAGTGGAGCAGTAATTATTGGTTTCAACACCACCTTGGCATCAGGGGCAAGACAAGCAGCCGATAGAGAAGGCGTTGATATTCGTCAATACAACATTATCTACAAGCTCCTAGATGAAATTCAAGGGGCGATGGAAGGTCTGTTAGACCCTGAAGAGGTCGAAGAACACCTCGGTCAAGTCGAAGTTCGTGCGGTATTCCCAGTTGGTCGTGGCGCAGTTGCTGGATGTTATGTTTTATCGGGCAAAATAGTCCGTAACTGTAAGATCCGCGTCCGTCGTGGCGATCGAATAGTTTACGAAGGAGAATTAAATTCCCTCAAACGGATGAAAGATGACGTGAAGGAAGTCAATACTGGCTTTGAGTGTGGTGTTGGCGCAGCCAAATTCTCTGACTGGAAAGAGGGCGACATTATTGAGGCTTATGAATTAGTCTTTAAACGCCGTACTCTGGCAACAAACTAAGCGACAAAAGCCTGGGATCGAAGAAAGAGTTGGTCGCTTGCTGACTGCTCTTTCTTCCTAGCTTTAATGACTTATTTAAGTTTTCCTTAATCGATTGTTAATTGTGTAATTGCAATTACCAACTCTAATTCTAGTTAAGCTAGACTGATAAGTATAAAGCAAAAAAAAACACTTATATGGCAAATTCAACTATCACTTCACAAAATGGCAAAGGGCAAGAGCGAGAGATTTGGCTCAGCCTCAGAAAAGCGATCGCTAAAAGTTCTGGTTTTCAAAGCTGGCAACAAGAAAGAAAAGTGAACGCAGATGGAGATCTAGACATACAAGTGCGACGCTACCTTAAAGAAACCCTAGAAACTCTCGCTTACTAGTCAGTGATAACAACAATATAGAGCTTTGATTGATTTTGACTCGATTTTGTGGGGACGTAGAAAAAAAATGCGTCCCCATTAAAGATCTGATGGAATTTAGTTTTAGCCAAAGAAAATCTTAAAACAACAATTTTCCACGTTTTTGTTTTAATAAGATTGCTTATGATAATTTAAGACAGTCTTAATTTTTGCGGTTATCTACTAAATACAATTAAAGCAATATGGTACGTAGTTCGTTACAGTTAAACAGTGAATGGATACCGAAAGTCGAGGAATCTCTAGCCACACGGCAACTCAACCAACGAATAATTGCCGAGCGTTTAAAAATATCTCGTTCTTCAGTCTCAAAGTTCATTAACTGTCAGCCTGTTGCCTTAAATACTTTTATTCGTCTTTGTCAGGAATTAAACCTGGACTGGAATGGTGCTTCTCAACCAGAAAGAGAATGGAACGATCGCATTGAAAGCTTTAAATTCAAGCAAGACAGCTTTAAAGCCAACCCAGGAGGACAAATAGCCCCAGAGGAAACGATCGGCAGAGATCGTTTAATTAAAGAACTGTGGCACAGATTAAGACAACAAAGTCTTATTTTTAGCGGAGAAAGACGCATCGGTAAAAGTAGCATCCTGAAAAAGATGACCCTAGAAGCACCCCAAGATATGCTACCTATTTATCGAGACTTAGAAGGAATCAAAACCCCGATTGAATTTGTTGAGGGAATTTGGCAAGACACGGAAACCTATCTCAGACACGAGGGTAAAGCGAGAAGAGTCAGAGAATTTCTGAGTGAGTTAACTGGTAGTCAGTTGACTGGGTATCAATTCCCCGAACTAGCGACTGAACACTGGAAAACTTTACTAACCAAAACTGTAGAGGATCTAGTTACCCTGCAAAACAAGCAAGTCGTTTTGATTTGGGATGAGATCCCTCATATGCTAGGAAACTTTAGTAACCAATCGGCAATGGAAGTCTTAGATAATTTGCGCTCGCTGCGTCAAACTTATCCTGATGTCCGCATGGTGTTTTCAGGTTCGATTGGTCTGCATCACATTGTTAAAAATCTGCAAAAAGCTGGCTACAGTAACGATCCGACCAACGATATGTATTCGATTGACGGTCAACCACTAGCTTTGGAAGATGCGATCGAATTAACTACCAATCTCTTGGAAGGAGAAAACGTACCCGTTTTTAATCTTTACCAAACCGCAGAAGATATTGCTTTGGCTGTAGACTGTATTCCCTTTTATATTCATCATTTAGTCAATCAACTTAAATATCTACCTACTGAAGTTACTTCAAAAGTAATTATTGAAACTGTTAATGAATCTTTGCGTAACCCATTAAATCTCTGGAAGATGGATCATTACCGCGAACGAATTGATAATTACTACAGCGATGTTCAAAAACCCTATGCCTTAGAAATTCTAGATATTCTCTCCATAAATCCTCCTACTTCTTTTCAGAGAATCTGGCAATATCTTAAAAGCGAACCCCATACTCAAGATAAAGAAACCGCTAGAACTGTTTTGAGGTTGCTGATGAAAGATTATTATCTGGTTCAAGAAGAAAATCTGTCAGGAATTATGTACTCTTTTCGCTATCAACTGGTGCAAAGGTACTGGAGAATTTCTAGAGGGCTATAAAAAAATTCCCGTTGTTGCTACTTTAGCGATCTAATTTTCACTCTCGATCCAAATGAGCTTGATGGAATTGAGCATTACAGTTCTTAGGGTTATTTGCTCAAATTAAAAGCTTAATTTGTAGTATGGATTGATAAAAGGTATTTTTACCTAATCTTTTACCTGCATAAGTTTGACCTCATAAGCGTATATGTAATACACAACAATCCAACATACGATCTTAGAGGAAAAAACAATGGATTTATTCGATTATCAATGGAATTCTAATCTTGGTTCTGTTGGCAGAACTCCCATAGAAACAGGAACTTATTTAGAAGCAGGATTTTACGAAAATGATGTTTATCAGTTCGAGCTTGAAGAAGCTGGCGATCTAAATATCTCTCTTTATTCCAGTCCTGGCGATGATGCCGATCTAGAACTATATCGCGATAGCAATGACAACGGGTTTTTGGATGCAGAAGATGAATTCATTGTTGGTTCATACAATGGAGCAGATACTGAAGATGTAATTGACTACGATAGTGCTACTGTAGATACCTATTTTACTCGCGTGAATTATCACGATGGTGGTGACGATAACTACCTCGACTACGATTTATCTTTATATACTGAAGAGCCTGTCGAGGAAGGCAATTTATACGATTATACGACTTACTTTGACTTGGGCTATGTCGGTCGTACTCCCACAGAAACAGGAACTTACTTAGAACAAGGATATTATGAAAACGACATCTATCAGTTTGCTTTAGATGAAATAGGCGATCTCGATATTTCTTTGCACGAGCTTAGTACGGGAGATGATGCCGATCTAGAACTGTACCGCGACAGTAACAGCAATGGTATTTTAGATGCTAACGACGAACTGGTGAGTGGATCTTACAACACAGGCGACTCTGATGACTCTATTCGCTACGATAATGCAGCAGTAGGTGATTACTTTACCCGCGTTTACTATTTTGATGGTGGCGATGATGGAATCATTGACTATAATTTAACTTTGTTTGCCGACGAACCCGCCGAAACTGGAGATTTATTTGAACCTGGTCAAACCAATTACGATCTAGGATATCTCGATCGCACTCCTACTGAGAGAAGTACTTATCTACAAGAAGGGGTTTACGAACACGATGTCTATCAGTTTGCGATCGGTGAAACTAGCGATTTGGATCTTACACTGCATAGTTTAGATGCTGAGGACGATGCCGACCTAGAACTATACCACGACAGTAATGCCAACTACGTCTTAGATGCTGATGATGAACTGGTGACAGGATCTTATAATGGAGCGGGTCATGACGATGTAATCGATTATGATGGGGCTGCGGCTGGTACTTATTTCGCTCATGTAGACTACTACGACGGTGGTTACGATGGCTATATTGACTACGAGTTATCTTTAGCTGCTGATAACTACGTCAACAACGAAAATCGCTTTGAGTATCAAACCAACTTCGATTTGGGTGTTGTTGGTCGTACTCCCACTGAAACTAGTTTGTATCTTGAAGAAGGTTATTTTGAAAATGATGCTTACCAGTTCACTCTAGAAGAGACTGGCGATCTAGATATTTCTCTGTATAACCTGAGTGCGGGTGATGATGCAGATTTAGAACTTTATCGCGATGTCAACGATAACGGGATCTTAGATATTCACGATGAGTTTGTAGATGGCTCATACAATTATGGTGATGCTGATGAATCTATTCGTTATGAAGACGCAACTGCGGGTAATTACTATGCTAATGTTAGCTACTATGACGGTGGCGATGATGGTTTGATTGACTACAGTTTATCTCTATCTTCGGAAGCAGAAGAAACTCCCGACAGTCATACTTCCGCTGGAGAAGTATTAGTCGGTGATGCAGGAGACAATACTCTTACAGGTACTGAATACAATGACACCATTACTGGCGGTGCTGGTTACGATGTACTCTCTGGTGGTGCTGGCGACGATCTCTTGACTGGTTCGGATCCCGATGTATTTGATTCTGGTTCGGGAGAACTCGATATTCTCACAGGTGGTTATGGTGCCGATCTCTTTGTCTTGGGTGATAGTCATGAAGCCTACTATCAAGGTTATGGTTACAGTGATTATGCATCGATTACCGACTTTGATTGGTACGAAGGAGATAAAATTCAGGTTTATGGTGTAGCCGAAGATTACTCCATCTCCGAATACAATGGCGGTACTGATATTTACTATCAGAGTGAATTAATCGGTCACGTTGAGAATACTACTGACGTAATTATTTCTGAAGATTTTAGTTTCGTTTAAATATTTAATTTTGAGTGGTAATTAATTAATTAATTTTATTAGCGGACAATACTAACATCTAAATCTGTACACCTTATTAAATCTTTCCCCTGGCTTGGATAAGCTAAGCGAAACAATTTTAACGATGTACTTCCTCTTATTGTCCCTGATGAACTGTAAATTGAATATCTATTCATCCCCTGTAGCAAAAGTTATGGGGGGGTTTGACGTTTAGATAAATTATGTTTGTTTGTAGTAGTGGTAAAGAGCTATTGCAAATAGTATATTTTTTAATATAACTAATAACCCTAAAGGGTAAACTTGCGAACCTGTATATTTTTTTAACGCTCTAACTGATGAAACCCAGCTTCCCAAATGGCGATATAGATTCGATCTTGAGGATTACGTTGAATGACTCCTTTTAGATGCTCTACTTCAAATTGCTCTTGAGTGCTTGTTTCTAAAAAGACTTGATTAATTTTTTTTTCGATCTCCGCCGAGTAGTTGTTTAATAATAATTGCTTGATGGTTTGGTGGATATCGATCGGTTTAACTGAATCAGCAAAAGATACTTCCGTCTGCCGTACTATTCCAGTTTCCAGGTCGGTTAAATAGCCTAGATCGACTCGTGCGGGAACAAAGTCACTATACACCAAGGCTCTACTATTTTTCCAATAACCCAGGCTACTTTGAGTTGGTTTTCCCAATGACCTAATGATTCGCTCTTGAGGAGTACCGACGCGAAAAGTAGGTATGTCTAAACTCGCTGCTGATGAAACATCAGGTATATATTCTAGGCTGTGAGACAATGCTTCAATCTCGACATCGGCTGGCGATTTTCTCTCAGTACTATCTCTAAACGACCAAGTAAAATTGAAATTTAAGATAACGAACATTAAACCGATTACTCCCAACCCTGAAAAAAAGAGAATTGCCGTAATTTTGACTTCTGATGTTAACCAAGATTTCGGTTCGGTTTGAGTCACCAAAGATTCGGAAATAGTTACAGATCGGGAGTTCAGTGCTTGCAACATCTCTTCTGGATCGCTAAAGCGATCGCTAGTATTGGGATAAATAGCCCGATTGATTACCCTAACTAAGTCAGTTGTCAAATTGGGGACTTCCCGTTGCCACAAAAGACAATTATTCTCAGGTTCAAAGTTCAATTCTGCTGGAGTTTTGCCCGTAAGCAAATAAATAGCGGTCAATCCCAAACTATAAAGGTCACTAGCATAAACTGATTGTCCCCGTTCTTGTTCGGGGGGAATATATTCTGGTTGGTTTGCTAATACTAAGTTGCGTTGATTTAGTTGTTCTACCTTTTTTTCTAATTCTTTGACTCCACCAAAGTAGATCGGTACTGGTATATCTGTTTTACTATGCCGAGCAAACGAACTTTGCTGACGCAATACAATACTGCTGGGTTTTAATTGGCAATAGACAATGCCATGGTTATGGATATACTGTAGTACCGACAGTATGCTAGCTAGTATTTGTCTGACTTCTGTCTCTGGTAGGATTCCTTGTTGTTGTACTTTCTGTTCTAGGGTAATGCCTTGAATCCACTCGCGAACTAGATAAAAATCTTCTCCCTCCGTAAAATACTCATAAAGCTGGGGAATTTGAGGATTTTTGCCACTCAAAAGCTTGAGAATCTCAGCTTCACGATAGAATAATTGTTTAATTTTTTCTGCCTGGGAATTGCCCAATATCGGTCTGAATTTTTTGATAACGTAGCGATGAGATGAGTACCAGCCTTTATCTCTAGCTAGGAAAGTTTCACTAAAGGTATCTTGACCGAGTATTTGGATAATCTGGTATTTATTTTGGATTATTTTCCCCTTCATGCAGGTATTAACAAGATGATGACCAAGTTAACTTTAAGAGTTAATCAAATTGTAGTTAATTTAAATAACAATTGACTAAGTCTTTAGTTATAAACTAGAGATTATTTAACCACAAAAATACGATAACCAGCATCGTACATTTGTAGCTGTTGAATTTGTCCATATTTTTGTAACCAAACACCATTATTAAGCTCTGTTGCTAATTTATTGATTCCCCTTTCTAATTCTTCAGAAGGCATTTTAGAGAAGGTAGATATGCCGTTGCGTACAGAAGCATTTAAATAAATCTCTGGTCGATGCCAACCAGAAGCAGCAAATAAATCGCTTAAATCAGTAGGCAATAAAAAGGGAATAATTTCGACTTGTTTTTGAGTAATTTGTTTGATTTGTTGGGCGATTGCTTTGGTACTAGGAAATGTATTGAGAGTATCATTTATAAAATAAGGAAAATAATCAGTTAACCAAAAATCGGGGATTTTACTTTGTTCAAAAGCGAAAATAACAATATTACCTCCTGCGACGATCCGATTGATTTCTTTAATTCCCGCCTCTATGTCTTGAAAGTGGTGTAGGGCTAACATCACAATTGCACCATCAACCGTATTATCTGCCAGGGGAATAGATTCAGATGCAGCAGTTATCCAACTAACATTACTATGGGGTTGTGCCTGAGACTGCATGGTTAGTGAAGGCTCGATCGCAATTACCTTATAGCCTCGATCGGCGATCGCATTACTGTAATTACCCGTCCCCGCACCGATATCGGCAATGGTTTTGCCAGCAGGAAGCTCTAACAGCCCAATTAACTCGTCCACAATTCTCTTATCTGGCTGACGGGTACGATTATATCCTCGACCAATCGAATTATATAAAGTCATCTGCTATATGTCTATTTGATGAATTGTCTGAGTTTAACTTTACCAATTGCGAGCCTAAAGCCCCTTCTTTTTCTAACTGAAGTTTAGACTAAATATATTGAAGTAATAGCACGCTAAGTATGAATGAATCGCGATCGCAACAATATATTAAACTGGATCAATTTCTCAAATGGCAGGGAATTGCCCAAACTGGAGGAGAAGCTAAAATTATTATCAAACAAGGAATGGTAGAAGTAAATGGAGAAGAGGAAATCAGACGGGGACGCAAACTGGTAACAGGCGATCGCGTTACCGTCGCAGGAACGACCCATAGAGTAGAGTTACAATAAAGTTACTGCTGATTTAAGCGATGACGTACAAAATTATTTTGCTTGTAGCTATTAGCTGTTAGTTTTTAGCTCGAGCGAGAAATCATTACCGCCTTTTATAGCTACAATGGCAATACAAAGATCTTCTGACTCGAAAAATACTCCGCCTCAAAAATCTCGCCCTCCCAAGCAGAAAAATGTCGATCCCAGCTTGATGTTTCCTCAAGCAAATACTGAAGAAGCTGAATCAAACGAAGACAAGATTCGCCCTCAACGCTTAGCAGACTATATCGGACAAAAAGATTTAAAGGGAATTCTCAATATTGCGATCGCTGCTGCTAAAGGCAGACAAGATCCCCTAGACCATCTCTTACTTTATGGCCCTCCAGGTTTGGGTAAAACCACGATGTCATTGATTTTGGCGACAGAAATGGGGGTAAACTGCAAAATCACTTCTGCACCAGCTTTAGAACGTCCTAGAGACATTACAGGACTACTGGTAAATCTCAAACCAGGTGACATTCTCTTTATTGATGAAATTCATCGTTTAAATCGCATGACGGAAGAATTGCTTTATCCGGCGATGGAGGATTTTCGTCTGGATATTACGATTGGTAAAGGTCAAACAGCAAAAACTCGTAGCATTCCTTTGCCTTCTTTTACCCTAGTAGGTGCGACTACCAAAGCAGGTTCGTTATCTTCCCCATTACGCGATCGCTTTGGGATGATTCAAAGATTGCGTTTCTATGAGTTAGATGAATTAACCCTAATCGTTAAACGGACGGCGGAAATTATTAATACGACCATTACCGAATCAGGTGCAGTAGAAATTGCCCGTCGTTCGCGGGGAACACCGCGTATTGCCAATAGACTATTGCGTCGAGTCAGAGACTATACCCAAGTGCAAGAAGCAGAAACCATTACCGAAGAATTGGCAGCAACGGCGATGAATCTGTTTGATGTCGATTCACAAGGCTTAGACTGGACAGATCGTTTAGTTTTAAATACCATCATCGAACAGTTTAATGGTGGCCCTGTAGGTTTAGAAGCGATCGCAGCAGCTACGGGAGAAGACCGTAAAACCATTGAGGAAGTTTACGAACCATATTTATTGCAAAATGGCTATCTCAGTCGTACCCATCGTGGAAGAATGGCGACCGAAAAAACCTATCAACATTTGGGGTACAAAGATGACCGTCCAAACCAAACAAAATTATTTTAGGTAGAGGCAAAAAATCGCTGTGATTAATTTTTTAAGGCGTTTTGTTGAGCTACGAGTAATTCGGCAATCCCTTTTTCTGCCAGATCGAGCATGGCGTTTAATTGCGATCGCGTAATACTATTAGACTCGGCCGTACCTTGAATTTCAATTAGCTCCAGGTCACTATTCATTACTACATTTAAATCTACATCTGCTGCCAGATCTTCTTGGTAGTCTAGATCCAAAAATGCTTCCCCCTCGATCGATCCTACTGAAACTGCTGCTACTGGTTTTAGTAAAGGAGATGTTTTTAGTTCTCCTGTTGCAACAAGTTTCTTAATTCCGTGAGCCAAAGCTACATAGCTACCTGTAATTGAAGCGGTGCGCGTTCCTGCATCGGCCTGTAATACATCTGCGTCGATTGTAATAGTTCTTTCGCCAAATCCCTTAAGGTCGATGGCTGCTCGCAAACTACGTCCGATCAGCCTTTGGATTTCTTGAGTACGTCCCGAAAGCTTGAGAAACTCCCGCGAATGGCGAATACTGGTAGCTCCTGGTAACATCCTATATTCAGCCGTCAGCCAACCCTGACCGCTGTTGAGCAAAAATTTGGGGACTCGATCTTCAATACTGACGGTGCAAAGAACTTTAGTGTCACCGCACTCGATCGTGACCGCAGCTAGAGGATTTTTAATAAAATCAAGCTCAAACTTGTATTGACGGAGTCGATCGGCTCGGCGGTTATTAGCACGTTCCCAGGACACAATGCTGCTCCTAATTTAATTGATTATCAAGTTTGACAGAAAATAAATAAAAAAAGCAAATTATTTACCAGGTTGATATAGTTCTTAATTAACTCGACGCTCGAGTTAAAGATTGCTTACAGTTCGAGCGAAAAATATTAACATTAGACTAGAGTGAGTGGCTTTTCTTGAATAAATAACTCGTAATTCATCAATGTTAATCAAGATTATCCCTCGTTATTTAAGATTTTTAAAAATATCTCCAGAATCCAATTTTTGCTTATATCCTAGATCTAAATAGGAGCAGTTTACCTCAGTTCTTGTTTGGTTAACATTCCTCGAAGAAATTGTCTAGAAGTTGTGTCTAATATCTTTATTTCTCTTTTTCTTGCTGCTGCGATGAGTTTTGCTGCCCCAGTCATTCTTATTGGCTGCGCGATCGGTTTTTTTAGCATCATCGGCTATATTCCTGGATTTTTGGAACTTAGCGATCGCGCAACATTCTATATCTTGGAATTTCTGACCGTCTTTGGTGCTGGAAAACCACTCCAAGGTCTGATTACTTTGGGAATTACAGTAAGCATTGTCGGCATTTTATTGGATATACTCAACTTTTATCGCTACCAAAGTCTTAGCGATCGAGATGTTAGTTAGGTATTTTTAACGCATCTATCATACTAATTTTCATCTTGTCTATGTCTGGAAGCGAATTAAAAGCGGATCTGTGGATTAATGAGTATATTACCGCCTGGGATATTTATACCCATGGAATAACCAAAATTCTAGCTTATCAAAAAACTCCCTACCAAGAGATGTATATCGTTGAAACGGGAGCTTTTGGCAAAGGGTTAGTGCTGGACGGCAAATGGCAATCCTGCACTGTCGATGAGTTTATTTATCATGAGGCTTTGGTACATCCTGGTCTAATCGCTCATCAAAAGCCCCGACGGGTTTTGGTGCTTGGCGGTGGAGAAGGGGCAACTATTCGCGAGATCTTGCGCTGGAAAACCATCGAAAAAGTAACGATGATCGATATCGATGGCGATGTAGTAGCAGCTTGCAAGCAACACCTTCCAGAAATGCATCAAAATGCTTTTGAAGATCCACGGGTGGAGCTAATCATTGCCGATGCACAAGCGGTTTTGGATACTACTGGCGAGACTTGGGATGTGATTATTAGCGATCTTAGCGATCCGATAGAATCAGGGCCATCTTTTCCTTTGTTTACCAAAGAATATTTTGCCAAACTCCAGCGAGTCTTAAATCCTGGAGGATACGTCATGGTGCAAGCAGGGCCGATATCCCCCCCAGAAGTTAGAGATCATGCTCGTTTGGTAAATACCCTCAAAGCAGTATTCGATCGCGTTACTTCTTTATCTGCGCCAACTCCTTCTTATGGACGCTCTTGGGGATTTGCACTTTGTTCTGATGCTGGGATTGATACTATGCCCGAACCAAAATTAGTCGATGAGTTGCTATCTACCCAGACTACTGGTGGATATCGTTTCATCGATGGTGTTACCCTGTTAGGTATTATGCAAACTCCCTTATACGTTCGTCAGGCGATCGCAGCAGAAACGACAGTTTATACCCTAAAAAAACCACCCAAGTTTTTTGGTGTCGGGGCAATGAAGGATTAAATAGTTCAGAGTACTTGCTATTTCCTATTTCCTTCCTATAAAAAAAGATAATTGAAATATGTCACAAAATCTCCAAAACCATACCGAAAAATGGTGGCAAACTGGTGTAATTTATCAAATATATCCCCTAACTTTTGCTGATGCGAATAGGGATGGTGTGGGAGATTTACAAGGAATTATTAAAAAACTAGACTATCTTAATGATGGCGATCCCCAGAGTGAAACTTCTTTAGGAATTGATGCGATCTGGCTATCACCGATTAATCAATCGCCGATGATTGATAATGGTTATGATGTCAGTGATTATTATGATATTAGCGATACATTTGGTACATTAGAAGATTTTGAAATCCTCTTAGCCGAATCCCACAAGCGAGGTATTAAAGTAATTCTCGATTTAGTCATTAATCACACCTCTAATCAACATAGTTGGTTTATTGAATCTAGTTCTAGTAAAGATAATCCTAAGAGTGATTGGTATCATTGGCAAGACCCCGCACCCGATGGCGGAGTTCCTAATAATTGGCTATCTTACTTTGGTGGAACTGGTTGGACGTTCAATCAAGCCAGACAACAATATTATTACCATACTTTTAATAAGAATCAACCCGATATAAATTGGCGCAACCCCGAAGTTAAAAAAGCTATTTTTCAGATGATTAGGTTTTGGCTAGATAAAGGGGTTGATGGTTTTCGTTTAGATGCTTCTAGTGTCTATAGTAAGGATAAATATTATCGATATAATCCAGTTAAGTTTGGTGCAACCGACAAAAATAATTACCATAATCAGCACCACTTATATGACAAGAACTTGCCCGAAAATCACCAACTTATTCTAGAAATTAGAAAAATTATTGATGAATATAGCGATCGCGTTTTAATTGGAGAGACTTTTATTGATAATCGGCTTTATGACTCGACTATTTTTTATGGTGTCAATAATGATGAATTGCATCTAGCATTTACTTTTGAATTTCCACTCAGTCCTTGGTATCCTGGCTATTTACAGCGAGAAATTTTTAAAAAAGAGCTAATTATACCCAAACAAGCATGGCCAACTTACTTTTTAGATAATCACGATATTCCCAGACATTTATCGCGTTGGATTGAATGTAGTTTGTGTACGAATCCGTTAGGAATTGCTCAAGCAGCCGCCGCGATTTTACTAACAGTAAAAGGAACTCCAGTTCTTTACTACGGTCAAGAAATTGGCATGGTCGATAATCTGGATATTCCAACCGAAAAAATTCAAGATAAGGCGGTAGTTAAAACTGAAACTGGTGAGTTACCGCCACCACGAGACGGGGCGCGTACTCCGATGCAATGGGATGATTCGGTTAATGCTGGATTTAGCTTTGGTAAGGATGTTGAACCTTGGCTTCCAGTACATCAAAATTATCCAGAAGTTAATGTAGAGCGAGAATTAAAAGAGTCCGACTCAATCTTAAATTTTTATCGACAGTTAATTAAGGCGAGAAAAAACAATGAAGCTTTACGTATTGGTAACTGGCGAACTCTAATTCATTATCCTTACGAACATTTAGCTTATGTGAGAGAAACTAACGCGGAACGAGTTTTGATTTTAATTAATTTTTCCTATGAAAAAGATTTAACCATAGACGAACATATTTCACAAGACAATTGGCAAGTCTTAGTTTCTAATATTAGGGAAACTAATAAAATAATAGATTTACCTAAAACCCTAGAAGCTTTTGAAGTATCGGTATTAAGAAAATAAGAATCTTCAGAACCAGAATTTGATCTTGGCGATCGCAGTAAACTAAAAATTTAGGTGCGATCGCCAAGAAACACGCTTCATGAAGGCAGGAGAGATTGTACCCAGTAACAGAAGCTTGAAAAATGGATGAATCCGACAGAGACTTGAGTCCATTATAAGTTTGTGAGTAGTCTGGCTTTTCTCAGTAGAAATTTAAGTAATGTTTCTTCTTTGGCAATTATATAGGCTCTACCTTCCATACCCACTTGAAGCGCACACTTGTTTTTACCTTGACTTAAAGTAAGATGTTTTGGTTCAACCTCGATCTTATAAGCAGCTGGTAAGGTTTGACGGAGATTAGCTCCATTAGAATTACTTTCTAGGGAAATTGCATCAGGCGAAATCTTGTTAACTACTCCTTTGAGAGTGCCATAATCTGGATAGGGACAGGCAGATATTCTAACCTGTGCCTTTTGACCCATTTTAACGGAACTAATATCATTAGATGATACTAGAGCTTCAAGTGCCAAAGAGGATTCATCAGGGGCAATTCGGGCAATTTCGCTACCTGGTTGGACTGTCTGACTAGGATTTCGCAAAGAAAGTTGAAACAAAACACCATTGTCTGGGGCTTTAATTACAGTTTGCTCTATATCTTTATCTATTTGTTTTAATTCGCGAAGATCTCTGGCTAACTGTTGTTCTAATTCAATTCGTTGCTGAATCATGGCTTCTTGTTCTCGGTATAAAGCAGCAGCAGCAGCTTCACCACTAGCTCTTTCTTGAGCAATTCTTTGAGTGGCGATCGCCACTTCACCACCATTAGGATTGAGTGCAGCTCGAACATTGTTTAATCGTGCTTTAGCAGCTGCCACTGCTTGTTTTTGTCTGGCTATGCCCCGTTTTTGTTGTTCTACGGTGGCTTTTTGGGCTGCTACTTGCTGTTGCTGTTGCTCTACTTCTAGTTGGGCTTCTTCTAATTGATTTTGAGATAAAGCTCCTGTAGCAGAAATTATTTGATAACGATCGCGTCTAGATCTAGCTGATGCGAGAACAGCTTGATTAGATTTTAAGTTAGCTTGGGCTGAAATTAATTCAGCTTGAGCCTGTTGCCATTCTTCTTCGGCTAATTTAACATTGGCTTCGGCTTCTGCTACTTCAGCTTGGCTAGTAATCTGTCGATCTTGGTATTCTCTTCGACTACGACTAAGTTCGACAGTAGCTACTTCAATTGCTCTTTGAGTACGATCTTTTTCTGCTTGTATTTGACGTTCAAGGGTGCGAATTTGGGCATTGATTTGTCCTAATTGTAATTTTGACTGTTGAATTTGACTTTGTCGTTGACTTTTTTCTGTTTCCAGGCGAGAGCTATCGATAGTGGCAATAATATCTCCCCGTTTAATTGGTTGATTTTCTTCTACATTAATTTCAACAACTGTACCTTCAGTTTTGGCCTCGACTATTCTTAATTCCCCCGTCGGGCGAACTTTAGCCTCGGCTTTCACCGTAACTTTGTAGGGAGTAAAGGCAGAAAGGGCGATCGCAATTCCTACTGAACCGACTAAAAACAGCCCTCCTAGTCTCGTCCAAGGACTAATTGCGGGCATAAAATCATTTTCATCTACTTGGGTTAAGATGTTCTGCCTGGGTTGATGATTTAGCGTATCGGTTTGACTCTGAGGAACTAGAGCAGTATTATTGGCATTTTCTGTCAAAGATTCTTCTAAATTAGGCTTGACTTCAGCTCGTATCAGATCGGAAGGAAAATTCTTTTGCTCGTTGCCATTTATCAAAATAGTATCGGCATTGTCGGTTTTATATCCTGACGCTTCTAGACTACTGATAATATCTTGGTAATTAGTAATTCTTTCCTCTTCTCTACCTGCCATTATTTGGATATAACGAAACAGAGTCCAGAATGTTACGTGAATCAGAAAAGGATCTAATTCTTCAACCAGTTTTTGAGCAATTTTGTCTGGAGTATAACCACACAGTAAACCTCGCAGACAAACTTTTTCTAAGTCAGTTAATGGTTGTTGCTGTTGTTGAATTTTGATGGTTTCAATACGATTATAAAGTTGTTTTAGATGCAAATTATTATTAGCTTCAACGAAAAGTTCCTGGTGTTCGCTGATAGTAATTTTGGTATCATTATTCATGAGTTATACCACCAAAAATTCTCGATGTTCTCCAGCTTGATAATTCAACTCTTGGCGATCTCCCTGTAGCTTTACTTTCCCCTCTTCCAGCATCACAATCCAATCGGCTTTACTAATTACAGGAGGGCGGTGACTAATGATAATAGTGGTTTTATGACGACGAGAAGCTAACAGATTTTGTAATACTTCTGCTTCACTAATGGGGTCGAGCGCGCCAGTAGATTCATCTAAAATTAACACTGGGGGATGATTAACGATCGCTCTTGCCAGTGCCAATCTTTGTCTTTGTCCCCCAGAAAGATTAGAGCCGAATTCACCTAAGATGGTGAGATATTTATCGGGTAGTTTACTAATATATTCGTCTGCACCTGTAATCTGACAGGCTGCTACTATTTGTTCAAAATCAAGATCGGGATTACCCAAGCGGAAATTTTCGATAATCGAACGACTCCAAAAGTGAGCTTCTTGGGGAACTAATACTACTTGTTGTCTGAGACAATCTAAAGCTAAATCTTGTTGATTATAGGCACCAAAACAAATGTTACCTGACTGGGGGAGATATAAACCACCAATTAATTTAGCCAAACTGCTTTTACCACAACCAGATTTACCAATTAAAGCCGTTACTTTTCCTCCAGGGATAGTTAAATTAAAATCTTCTAATAAATCTACTCTTCCTGTATGATGAAAGTTGAGATGGGTGCAAACAATATCTGTATTTCCTTGGATTTTTGCCCAAGGCTTTTTGATATTTTCTTTAGTTTCAGGAGTTGCCTGAATTACTTCTGTTAAGCGACGAGTAGCAGTTTTAGCACGGGCAAATTCATCGACAAAATCAACAGTAGTACTAATAAAATTATTAAAATTACTATTCATACTATTAAATGCCAACAACATCCCGATGCTTAAATATTGGTCGATCACTAAGTTGCTCCCAAACCATAGCAGGGCTATACTACCGACACTAGCAACAAAATTAGAAAAAATACCATTAATATAACTAATTTGAATTGTCTTAAAAGTAAAATTAGCCAGACGACTGTAGCGGTTTTGAAATTCCTCCCAAAATTGTGGAGCAGCAGTAGTGGTTTTAACTGTAATCGCTCCTTTAAAAGTTTCTACTAATATTCCCTGATTCTCTGCCGACAAAGCCATAGTTTGTCGAATTTTTTGTTGCAGTGTGGGCATAAAAATCAGGGTAGAGATAGTCATTAGTGCAGCTATTATCAAAGCAATTACACTTAGCTTAGGACTATAGAAAAACATGAATCCTAAAGAAACAAGAGCCACAAAAAACTGACTGGGCAAACGCACTACAGCTTGAGCAATTAATTGATTTATTTCTTGAATATCTTCCAGACGACTGACAATTTCTCCACTACGACGGGTTTCATAATAAGTTAGGGGTAAACGTAAAATTTGCCTACCAAATTCAAAGACCAAACCCAATTTTATTCGTTGAGCAAAGTGAGCGATTAGACTAGACTGAACTAACTGTAAACTACTCCTTACCAGATACATGATGATTACTGCGATCGCGACTCTGGTAAGTAGCTGAGTATCTCCCCGCACCAAAACATCATCAGTTAATATCTGCAATAAAAAGGGAGAGGCTAAGGAAAGTAATCCTAGAACACAGTTGATTAATAAAGTCTGTCCTAAAATTCCTTTATAGGGCAAAACTCGCCTTAGAAAATGACTAAATCCACCAATTTTATCGCGATCGTCAGGTTGTTCTATAAATCTGATTGGGTCAGGTTCGAGTAATAACATTACTCCATCCGTCCAACCATCTAAAAATGTCTTTTTATCTAAAAATCTAACTCCTAAACCAGGATCTGCAACTACATATTTATGACCTTTTTTGCCATATAAAACTACCCAATGATAGCCCTTCCAATGAATAATTGCTGGAAGAGGGATAATATTCTTGGTGACAGTTTCTAACGGAGCTTTAATTGCCCTGGTGTAAAAACCAAGAGCTTCTGCACCTTGTTTTAATCCTAAAAGAGTTGTGCCTTGTTGTCCCGTTCCTACAAATTCTCGACAACGACTAATAGTAAAAGTTTTACCGTAATGTTTGCTAATAGAAGCCAGGCTGGCAGCACCACAATCTTCTTCGCTATATTGTTTAACAAGTTGGTATTTCATGGTTTATATCTTCCATACCAATTTTTCTATATGCATAATCATATTTTGGACAATAAAAATTATCTATTGTCTTCATTTGATTTAAAATTCTTTTCAATCCTTCAAAACCATTTTGTATTCGCAAAAAATCAGCATAATTTTCACCAAAGCCCTGAGTAATATTTCCTGTCCTTAGATTATTTTCTTTAATGACATTAATGATATCAAAGCATAATTGACTTAATTCCTTTTTGAAGCAACATGAATGAAAATGTAGTTTAATAGTAGGGAAAGAAGGATGAGGATTTGAGTTTGTGAAAATTTTACTCACTTCTATACGTTTTGGCTCGATTGGATATTCTGTTAATTTTGCAACTATCAAGCTCAAAGCATATTCTAATTCATCTTGAGAAATTGCCAATCCAATTTCCCATTCATTTAGTAATTCTTCAGGAAGAGAGTTGGATAATTCAACAAAGTATTTTTGCTTATTTTTTTTGATAATTTGTGATTCATTAATTATCTCATCCAATTTAATAAATAACTTCCAGGTTAAAAAATAGCGACCTTGTTCAATCAGATTATTCCAATGATATAAAATGCTTTTTATTGTTTTTAAAGCTTCAGGATTAAAATTATTTATATTTAAATGTGAATAGTAATCATAAACTCTTACGATTAAGCAGTTTAAAGGCTTGTATAGTTCTCCCAGTTGATTTTTTAAAAGAAATTCTTGTTTTCCATGGAAAAAAATAAATGAATAATTATTTGGTACTGGTTCACTATATTTGTCTTGAACTTCTAACAGATTATAAACTCTTTTCTGTAATGAATCATTTACTCGTTTTAGATTTTCTTTTGTATTAAATTTCATATGTTTAGTTGAATATTTTTTTCTAAAATTTTTAAAAGAATCAACCTTAAAGATGAAAACTAAATTTTTACGTGATTGCGCGATCTATCTTTCATGGAATAATTCTTTCTTGAAATGAGTGATGAATGTAATTAATTTTCTAGAATCCCATCCCAGATAGCTGGGATGGGTAAAGCCAAGGTTGTTAGACAAGACAGAAGGTTGTCATATTAGCTTGCAAAAGCCTTCATGTTCATTTACCTGAGCTTTGAGTGAGCCTAAATCTAAAGATTTAGCTTGTCGATCTGATCGTCTTGGTTAGTGGATTGAACATCGAAAGAAGAAGTCAATTGTCTAGATTTAGGTGGATGATAAACAATATGATTACCTTTACATTCACAACCTCCACCTGCTATTGCTTCTAAGCTTTCAAGATCTAGATCTAGATCAATAATCTCGTTTAGAGGCTCAATTTCATTTATTTTGTTCTTTACAATTTCATGGTTTTGTTTTTTCATGATTTGTCTCCTTGTTGTTCAGTGATTATATTTTTGAGAAAAAAATTGAGCTACGTTGAATGTCGGAGGAATTGACAAAAACAATCTGAGGGGGAGGATCTTTATTATTCATCTTGAGTTGTTTTCAAATAACATTGGCAAAAATGAAGAGACATAATTATCTTGGATAAATTGATTTTCAGCCTGTACAAAGTTTTTCAAGCTTTACAGGTGCTTCAATTTTGTTGACATGATCTTGATAGGCTTGAGCTGTGCTGGCACGGAAACGATTTCCAAAACCATCACAATAGTTTGTATGGAACTTACCTTTATGAGTCATTGCTAAAGCTGCACAGCCACCACCACAATAAAAGGCATAACGGCACTTGCGACATACAGGATTGCTTACTACTGTGCGATTTCGCCAAGTTTGATTTAATTGTTCATTGAGAACGACTTCGCTGTCTTCAGTGATATAACCAATGCGAATTTTTTTATCTCCTGTTTTTTCCCAACAAGCATAGATATCACCGAAAGCATCAAAGATGTACATCTTATTGTGTGCCCCACAAAAACTTGCACGAAGGTTCGGTAAAGGGCTTTCTTTTTGCTCAAATATCTGTCTGACTCGAGCCATCAAACCATCATCTGGACGAGCAATTATCTGTATATTGGGATATTGTTGGCGCATTTCATCTAATGCTTTATCCAAATCCCATTTATTAAAAGTAGTTTTTGAGCTAATTTTGTCATTTAACTCACTAGTAGTAACAGGTGCTGTATAGGCAGAAAAATTATGGTAGCTATTCCATCCTCGTGAGATAAACTCATCAGCCAATTCGGGAAGATGATTAATATTATTGCGGTCTATATTCATTCGAACATCAATATTGACCCCTAAATCCAATGCCATTGTCAGATTGCGGGCAATTTTTTCAAATGAACCGCTACCATCTGCATAGATACGCCGTTTATCATGTTCACTAGGAAGACCATCAATAGTAATCTGAAGAAAAGAAATTTTATCTTGTCCGAG
>JASJEI010000369.1 GCA_030064795.1 Pleurocapsa sp. MO_226.B13
TGCTAAATTTTACGATCTGACCGAGCATATTTCAGAGCCGATCTATACTAACGAATCGGGTTGGGGTGAATTTCACTGTTTGGGTGGTTCGGTGTCGGTTTGGGTTGAAGCTTAGATTTACAGCCGTTTTCAGTTGAATAGACTCCGTTGAAGATTAACTAGTTCGGAGCTAATAGCTATTAGCTATTAGCTATTAGCTTCTAATGAAGTCAAATTTCTGTGGTCTACCCAAATGAAAAGCGCAGTAAATATCGATAACTAATCCTATCTTCGGGCAAGATCTCTAGACAATTTTATCTAGAGATCTTGCCTTGACTGGGAGAAAATCTTGCCTTCACACAGACAAAATCAATTGTTGACGGTGGACATGAAGTAATTGAAATTCAACACCTGCAACCTTTTCTAACATATAAATAAAGTTGTCTGGAGAGAGGTTTGTACCATCATTGCGACAGCTACCAGTAAAGCGTAAAACGGCAGTATTGCGATTGGCAATAGCTGACAAAGCCAGAGAAAATAGGCGATCGCGTAAATTAATTATCTTTTTGTTGCCAGACTTGGTAAATTTCTCCCAGACTATTTCTGGGGAATTATGAATTGCCTCAATCCATTGCTGCCAAGTAGGATTATCTATATTTGCTTGTACTGTAACTAAATATTCTGCTTTATCCATTAATCTGCTAGCATTAGGAGATTTGAGCTCGATCTCTTCTACTTTATAAATGGGAATATTCTCTGGTAGTTGTTCGGCTAATCTAGTGCGAAATTCCTCTACTTCCATTTCCTCAGTTAATTCAAAATCAACTATTTCACCGTTACTAGTAATACCTAAAGATAAGGCATTAGCAATAGAAATTCTCGGCCCTGGATGATAGCCTCCTGTAAAGGAAATAGGTAAGGCTGCACGACGAATAGCGCGATCGAATAGGCGTACTAGATCCAAATGACTAATTAGTCCCATTTCGTCTACTTTGCCAAACCACATCCTAATCTTTTGCTCTTTATGCTGATTGGGTTTAAAATGTCCTTCAAACTCAGGAATCTCTGGTGCTTCGACTACAATATTATGACCAAAATCTGTTCCGCATACACCGCAATGGGAACAACCTTCAAAGGCACAGTCGGGTACAGTTGCAGCTTCTAAAGCCCTTTTCAAGTCGTCTTTCAGCCATTGTTTATCAATACCTGTATTGAGATGATCCCAGGGTAAAGGTGCATCTAAAGCATCATCCGATTCTTCTCCTCGTTCCTCGTTCCTCTCTCCTTCTCCCTTAAACAGATTCCATTCGCCATTTTCCACCAGGCGATACTTCCAGGTAAGATCGGCTTCGGCGATCGCCTGCGACCAAGCATCATAAGCCTTATCTAAATTCTCCCACCAAGAGTCCATCCCTGCACCCAATTCCCAAGCACGTTTAACTACAGGTGCCAGACGGCGATCGCCCCTACCAACAAAGTCCTCCATTGCCGAGATGCGAACATCGGTATAGTTAATTTTGACTCCCCTGATACGGCGAAACTCCTGTTTGAGTAGTTCTTGTTTGCGTTTAAACTCACTAGTAGAGACAGAATGCCATTGAAAAGGCGTGTGGGGTTTGGGAGTAAAGTTAGAAATAGTGATATTAAAGTTAAGGCGTTTATTACTAATTTGACTGCATTCGCGACGCAACCAGCGTACCGTATCGGCAATACCAATAACATCAACGTCAGTTTCTCCAGGCAAACCAATCATGAAGTAGAGTTTAACTTTATTCCAGCCACGGGCAACAGCAGTTTGGATACCTCGCAGCAATTCCTCATTGGTCAATCCTTTATTAATTACATCCCGCATCCGTTGCGTACCAGCTTCGGGGGCAAAGGTTAAGCCCGACTTGCGTAAACCACCAATAATATCGGCAATATTATCATCAAAACGATCTACCCGCTGACTGGGCAAAGATAAAGAGATATTTTCTTGCTGCAAGCGGTTTTTAATCTCCATTCCCACCGCAGGGAGAGCCAAATAATCCGAACAACTGAGGGATAATAAAGAAAACTCATTATAACCAGTCGCCCGCATTCCCTTTTCGATCGCGTCTACTACCTTTTCTGGTTCGACATCGGTTGCAGGACGAGTTAACATTCCTGGCTGACAAAAACGACAGCCTCTGGTGCAACCCCGTCTAATTTCTACTGTCAGGCGATCGTGTACGGTTTCGACATAAGGCACCAAACCTATAGAATAGGCAGGAATGGGAGTCGCTACCCGTCGCAATACCCGCTTCGGTACATCGGGGTTAATTGGATGAACTGAGCCATCATCTGCCATTTGATAAAATCTAGGTACGTAGACCCCAGAAACTTGCGCTAAATCTAGTAAAAGCTCCTCTTTACTCAGTCCTGCTGCTTTTCCTTCCTTAATAACCAAACCAATCTCGGGTAAAAGTTCCTCGCCGTCTCCCAAAGCAATAAAATCAAAGAAATCGGCATAGGGTTCGGGATTGGAAGTAGCAGTTTGTCCCCCCGCAAAAATTAAGGGATAATCACCCGCATCTCTTTCTTTCCAAGTAAGGGGAATCTGGGCTAAACTGAGCATTTCTAAGATATTAGTCGCCCCTAATTCGTAGCTGAGACTAAAACCTAAAATATCAAAATCTTGTAAGGAACGTTTGGACTCCAAAGCAAATAAAGGAGTATTTGTTTCTCTCAACTTAGCTGAGAGATCGGCTGCGGGGAGATAAGTGCGATCGCACAACTGTTGTGGTTGAGCGTTAATGATATTGTAGAGAATAATATGACCGAGGTTAGATGCTCCAACTTCATAGACTTCGGGATAAGTCAGCACCCACCGTACCTCGGCTTCTTTCCAAGGTTTGTGTATTGCACCTAGTTCGTTACCCAGATACCTGGCTGGTTTGAGTAGATCTGCATTAATCGGGTTGTCGCTTGTCAGGGTCAAAATTCAATTCTCCTCGTTGCGTTAAGCAAAATATTCTAGATTTCTACTATATCGAAATTACGTCGTCTGATTTGATTTGAACAGGCAATCGGCGAAACCATTTCTGCGATCGCTATTCAATAGACAACCGATTTTAAATACTTATGTCTGTATAATTCTTCTCAACTAAACTATTGAGGAGTTAAACATGAAAAAGAGATTATCTCTACTACTATTTTTGGTTAGCTGCATTATCATTCCAGGAATTTTCTTAAAATCAGCTACAGCACAAGTAACACCAGACGGCACTACCAACACTACAGTTAATGCCGAGGGGAATGATTTTACCATCCAAGATGGAGATCGAGCAGGCGGTAATTTATTTCATAGTTTTCAAGACTTTTCCGTACCCAATGGCGGTTCGGCATTTTTTAATAACGCTATTGATATAGAGAATATTTTATCTAGAGTCACAGGGGGAAATATCTCCAATATCGATGGTTTGATTCGGGCAAATGGTAATGCTAATTTATTTTTACTCAATCCTGCGGGTATTTTGTTTGGTGAGAATACCAGATTAGATGTTGGGGGTTCGTTTTATGGCAGCAGTGCTAGCAGTATTCTGTTTGAAGATGGGGAATTTAGCGCGGTAGATAATCTACAGCAGCCAATATTGACGATTAATGCACCGATTGGTTTGGGTTTTCGGGATAATCCAGGAGACATAACCAATCGTTCCTTTGTTCAAAATGATGATGATGATTCTGGAGAATTGGTAGGTCCAGGAGAATTTGTGGGTTTAGAAGTCTTACCAGGTAATAATCTAGCTTTGATCGGCGGTAATATTAATTTTGAGGCAAGTGAAATTACTGCACCAGGAGGCAATATTGAATTAGGGGGATTATCTCAAGCTGGAACAGTGGATATTAATCCCGATGGTAGTTTAAGCTTTCCTGATGGAGTAACCAAAGCAGATATTAATTTGAGCAATGCTGCCGATGTGGATGCCAGGGGAAGAGGGGGAGGAAGTGTTAGCGTTAACGCTCGTAACTTAAATTTATCAGCAGGAGAATTTGGTAGGAGTCTCATTCGGGCAGGAATTAGACCTGAATCCACATCTGTCGAGGCACAAGCAGGGGATGTAACTATCGATGTTGCTGAAAATATAACCCTCGATGATAGTGCTATTTCTAATCAAGTTAGTACTGGTGGAGTCGGTAATTCAGGCAATATCAGGATTAATACTGGTTCAATTGAAGCAATAAATGGGGGAATAGTTTCTACTAGTACTTTCGGGGAAGGAAATGCTGGTTTGGTGGATATTAACGCCACAGAAGATATAACTTTTGATGGAGAAGATGTTTCGGGATTTAACAGTGGAATCTTTGCTGTAGTTGGCGCAAGTGCAGTGGGCAATGTTGGTGAAGTGGTTCCTGGTCGTGAAGAGGGCAATGGGGGAGGAGTTGATGATAGTAATAGTACTAATAGTCAAGGAGATGCAGGCGCGATTAATATCATGACAACGCAGCTAAGTCTGACTAATGGGGGACAAATTAATGCTAGTACCTTCGGTCAAGGTAATGCAGGGGCAGTTAATGTTACCGCCGTAAGAGATATTACGGTAGATGGGGAAGATTCAGGGGGTTCTAATAGTGGCATTACTAGTCGGGTTGATACAGTTGCAGTAGGAGATGCAGGAGGAGTAAGCATCGCTACTACTAATCTCAACCTCACCAATGGCGGTCGAGTTGATGCTAGTACCTTGGGTGAAGGTAATGCAGGGGCAGTTGATGTTACCGCTACAGGAAATATTACCGCAGATGGGGAAGATTCACTGGGTTTTGCTAGTGGCATTTTTAGTGTGGTTAATACAAATGCAACAGGAGATTCAGGAGGTGTTACCATCTCTACTACTAATCTCAATCTCACCAATGGCGGTGCAGTTGATGCTACTACAAGCGGTCAAGGTAATGCAGGGCCAGTTAATGTTACCGCTACAGGAAATATTACCGCAGATGGGGAAGATTCACTGGGTTTTGCTAGTGGCATTACTAGTCAGGTTGATACAGGTGCAGTAGGAGATGCAGGAGGTGTGTCCATCGATACTGCTAATCTGAGTCTGAGGAATGGGGGAAGGGTTTCTGCTAGTACTTTGGGTCAAGGGAATGCGGGAGATGTAAACATCGATGCTGCTGAATCAATCTTCATTAGTGGTGTAAATGCAGAAGAAGATGCTCGTAGTGGGTTATTGGCTAACGCACTAAGTGATGGTGATGGAGGCAGTGTCAATGTTGTTACCAATCAACTGACTATTGCTAATGGTAGCACTATTGACGTTGGCAACTTTGATGATTTGGATGATTCTGAACCAGGTACGGGAGTACCAGGAAATATTTCGATTCAAGCTAATAATCTTGATTTATTAGATACAGCCAGAATTAATGCTGCAAATCAATCGGAAGGGGGAGCAGGTGGTAATATTACTTTACAAATTACAGAAGACATTACCCTAGAAAACAATAGTTTCATCTCCGCTCGAGCCTTTGGTAATGCCAATGGAGGTAACATTGACATTGATACAAGATTTTTGATTGCCTTCCTTTCAGAAGCCAATGGTAATGATATTTTAGCTTCTGCCTCAGCAGGAGTAGGGGGGAATATAAATATAACCTCTCAAGCAATTTTCGGTTTGCAAGAAAGACCTGCTATAGATAATAACGGTACTAATGATATAGATGTTAGTGGCGAATTTGGTTTTACGCAGATTGCTACAGAAATTCGTTCAACAGAGATAGGCGAAGTACCTGATAACCTGGTTGAATCAGAACAAACTGTGGCTCAAGCTTGCAAAAGCGATCGCATTTCAGGAAAATCCAGTAATTTAACCATAGAAGGTAAAGGCGGTATTCCTCGCCAACCAATAGAACCAATTGATTCGGGTGTTATCTTAGTCAACGGCAAAACTAGCACCCTTAACCCAAAAATTCAATCTCTAGATATCCCACCCCTGGGAACTATTATCGAGGATTTTCCTGCTCAACCAATAAAACCAAGTGATTCGGATACTATCCCCCTCCAGGGAAAAACTAGCACCCCTAACCCAAAAGTTCAATCTCCAGATATCAAACCGATTAAAACTAGCATGGGGGATATTCTTCCTGCTAAGGGCGTTATCAAAACCGAAGATGGTCAAATTATTTTAACTGCCTATCCTACAGACAAAATCGATACCCGTATCCTTAATACTTCCTCTAACTGTCAGAAATGAGGTACGCTTAGGCTCAACACATCTGGCTCGATCTAATTTTTTACCGCGATCTCCTACAGTTAAGATAGTTAAGACTTACAGCAGTTTTCTTTTGAGTAAACCACATCTTGGTCTTAGATAAGGGAGATGGGGGAGATAAGCGAGGGGGAGCAACAATAAAAACTGATAATTGATAACTGATAACTAATATACTGTTAACTGACTCCCAACTCCTGTACGGATGCGATCTGGTACGTCCTCTACGAATTCCGAACTCAGGGGCGACCCCGCGTCGACGTAAGGCGCAAGCGTCCGTCATAAACGCCTGGGGAAACCCCAGGCGACGCGGACTTGGAAACGCGCCCCTGCACGAATTCCGAATTCCGAACTATTACTTAGTTGTTGAGAAAGTAACAAAATGCGAACACGAACGTCTAGGAGGCAATGGCAAATTGCTTTTCAGAATGCAGTTGAAGATCTAGTAGAGAAAGTATTCCAAATTCTGGAACTATCAATGACATCCCATACATTCATTATTGGAGTTCCTATTTTTAACCAAAATGTCGCTCAGATTTTCCTGCAACCAGAAAATTGTGGATTTACGGCAGATGAATTTGAGTCAGTTTTTGAGTTGG
>JASJEI010000370.1 GCA_030064795.1 Pleurocapsa sp. MO_226.B13
AAGGATGAAACCCAACACAGGACATACTTTCGTTGGGTTACGAGTCAAGCCAACCCAACCTACGAAAAATCAATGTTTTAGAGGTTTTGTCAGTCAATCAGGATGCAGCACTCTTAAAGCTATTCCACCAGAAAAAGAACCCCTTGCTGCTCAACTACAAATCTTAGCCGACAACTATCAATTTGTTGAGATTATCAAATTACTGAATTTTTCTTAGTGCCGATCCTGAACTTTTCTCAACTAATGGGTATTTTTCCTACCCCAGATTTAACCCATACTGGTAATCAAAGAAATCGAGATCTCAAGGAGAAATATCATGAAGTTAACCTATCGCGGACAAGCATATACTCTTTTGAACAAAGTTGCTACTGTTAACACTGATCTACAGCTTACTTATCGAGGTCAATCCTATCAACCTGCTAGTTTTAACAGTAGGGACAGTCTAAATTGATTTTCTAGATCATAAAAAAAGGATAAAACTTTGATTACCACACAAACTCTTGAATAGACTATCACCCATCGTTTTTCAGGTCTTGATATTAGCGATCGCCAACTAGAGACCCTGATTGGACTTGCTAGTTGGCAACGCATTCCTGAATTCCCTCGCCGTGGCAGAATGGTATGGCATATTTTGGAAGAGCCAGCAACGTTAGTTGACAATCCCAGCTATAAACTGAGGGCAGCCAAGCTAAAAGGAGTGGGTGCCTGGAATCCCCCTGATACTAGTCGTTATCGAGATCCACTACTGGATTCCTTTACAGAAATTCCCATTCCTCCAACTACTAAACCCCTGGAGAGTTTTGCCACCTATCCCCATTTCGGGTTTAATCAACAGGGAGAATATACCTTTGTCTATAGCGATCCTGCTCCCGTTGGTGGTCTCCTTCATGATCGTGCCCTCCTAGAGTATCGTAGTGCCGAAACCCTGTTTCAATTACTCAAGTTCCTTCTATTAAAGAATGTGGATTTTCTACACCATCTTGGGATGTATTCAGCGTTCATCCAGATGGGAATTGTCAATACTATCGACACAACCAAGCTCCTGTTATTCGCATTACCAAATAAAATTCTCTCAGCTAAGGAATAAATTAATCATGAATAATTTACTGACTTTAAACCAAGTCCAAAAATCTACAGTGAATAACTGTAAAGTGTCCGTTTATGATGAATGGTCGCCCCTAGAAGAAGTTATTGTCGGAGTTGTCGAAAATGCCAGGCTTCCCGATCCCGATCCCAGTGTTCGAGGGGTAGATTTTCCCGAATTAGCGGATGAAGATATCCCCACTGGAAAATTTAGCGATCGCGTCATCGAAGAAACGCAAGAAGATCTGGCTAATTTAATTGCTACATTGCAAGAATTAGGTGTGAAAGTTCGTCGTCCTGAAATAACGAACCATTCAATTTCCTTTTCAACCCCAAATTGGTCGTCTTACGGACACTATAATTATTGTCCTCGTGATTTGTTTCTAGCACTAGGCAATCAAATCATCGAAACTCCCTCCCCTTCTCGCTCTCGTTATTTTGAAATGGATGCTTATAAAAAAATATTTTTAGCGTATTTCCATTCAGGAAGTCTTTGGATTTCGGCACCTAAACCCATGCTACTTGATGAATTATTCACAACACCCAGCAGTGAAAAACATGGGTTGTTAAATACGGAAATTGCCTTTGACTCAGCGAATATTCTGCGCCTAGGTAAAGATATCCTTTATCAAGTCAGCGACTCAGGAAACCAGTTAGGAGGACAATGGTTACAATCAATTTTAGGCAATGATTACCGAGTCCATCAATGTCTAAACGTATATTTGGGTAAACATATTGATACAACTTTTAGCGTTGTTCGTCCTGGTTTAGTTGTTATTAATCCAGAACGAGTTAATGAGAATAATTTACCACCATTGTTTCACGATTGGGATAAAATTTGGTGTCCAGAACCAGTGGATATTGGATATGAAGGGTCTCCACTATCATCAATTTGGATTGCTATGAACTTTCTGATGATTAATCCAGAATTAGCAATCGTTGATCAGCGTCAAGTTTCTTTAATTAAAGAGCTAGAAAAACGGCGTGTCAATGTGATCGGGTTGCAACTGCGCCATGCTCGTACATTAGGTGGTGGATTTCATTGTGTGACTAATGACGTGCGACGATCTGGAACACTCGAAGATTACTTTAGATAATCTCCTTCAAGAGAGCAATCACCTTGGGACCATTCGTGACAACTTAAGGCTGTAAGGTAGATGTCAAGCCAGTTTGAGAAAAAGTTTATTCCTCTCCTCGCATTGGTCACAACTTAAGCCTGAAGAGTAGTTGTCAAGTGGGTTTGAGAACTAGCAGAAAAAAAGAAGTCGGGAGAGTTTCTCTGTCGTTCTGGGAATGGGGCAATGATGAGACGAATCAGAGGTTTTCGGATGGATTTAACTAAAGTTTCATTAAGTCAAAAATCAAAAAGTAGGGTAGTCGATAACAATCCTCTAATTCTGGATTGTTTTGTACTTGTTCGAGTGTAGGGCGCGGTTCGTGTAAGCGACGGATGGTAAACCCCGCTTTTTCTATTAAGCTACTCCATTGTGAGAGTGTATATCGCCAGTATGGTGTTTGCCAGTGGTATTTGAGGTGGTGCATATTCCATTGACAAACTGTAGAACCAGATTCAAAATAGCGATCGATTTTTAAGGCAACTTTGTTTCCCGATTCATTTAGTTCCCATTGACGCAAGGGAGTATCCGTACTAGGATGTGGCACTGAAAAGATCATTCGTCCTCCAGAACGTAACACCATAAAAACAGCTTGAAGACTCGAACCTACATCTGCCATATCTTGAAGGGACATACAGGCTGTAACTAGGTCAAAGCTTTGGCTCGACCAATGTTTGCTAACTTCCTCTGCTGCTATTATCCGATATTCAATACCTAATGGCTGTTGTTGTTCGTGCAATGAAGCCCATTCAATCTGTTTTTCAGCAAGATCGATACCAACTACTGTAGCTCCGTGCTTGGCAAGGGTACGACAGAAAAACCCCTGACCGCATCCGAGATCGAGAACTTTGAGCTTTTGAACTGGTTGGCAAACAGTTAGAAGAGCAGGTGCGTGTACTTCAATACGATAATAATCTGCTTTCGATTCCACAAAATGATTCCAGGCATCTGCGCCTTGATTCCAGGCAGCTTGAGCTTCACAATTGCTAAAGTTGTGATTTTGACCCATAACATATTCCACTTTGCTCCATTGTTTATCCAAATAATTTAGAGGTTTACTGATTCATCATTTTACTTTATGTGCTTCCCGTCCAATGATTTTGCGTCGTTTGTATCGGCGCGGTGATGGAGTTAATTCCTGGGGTGCTGCTCAACTCGATCGCTGTTTCAATTCTTTATCGAATGAAATATTTGCAATTCATCTGGATACCGAAAACCAAAGTATTAAATTAGTAGCAGAAGAAATTGCAATGTATGTTGGTTTGAACGGGTAATCAGCCCGCATTCCACATATAACCTTGACCCAAGCTTTAGATTCAATCCTTCAAGATTGGGCTGATTTGAATCGAGAAGAAGATTTGCTAGTTACTAGTTATTACCCTGAAGAAAAACTAGAGGCTATTAAAGCCAAATTAGACAAAATGATGATTAAAGAACTCTAGATTATGAGCTTGTATTCAGACTGAATAGTGTAGTCGCACCTTTTGCAGGTTCGTAGTCAAATGCGACCTGTTTTTTTGCTGTCTCGATTTAAACGCTTAATAAATTATGGTACAAAAGTACCCCCTTTCCTTGTCTTCAAGCGATCGCTATACTTACTTCTGAGGGAATATTGAGCGAGGTTCAGGACTTTTCACCAAAATATTCGGAAAAGAAGCCTTAAGATGCAAGCGATAGCACGGAGTGGCGGGAGGCGGATTTGAACCACCGACCTTCGGGTTATGAGCCCGACGAGCTACCAGACTGCTCTATCCCGCGTTGCTTTAGTAAAGATAACACAGATCGCGGAAAAAAAACAATTTTTAGATTTAATCGGGTTTAATTGCCGATAATAAAGTTTGTCCGCCAAAGCGAACTACGTCACTACAGGGTAATCCCGTTAATTGGGTAGTAGACTCAATTGCCCGATTTGCCGTAATGGTATCCATGCCGAAAGTATTCAGGGCAATCGCTTTGACTTGAACCTCGTCAAAAGCTCCTGCTGCACTGGCAACTGTTTCGTAGAGTTTAATTACTTCTGGTAAAGGAGGAATTATGATATCGGGTAAATCGCGGAGTTGTTTTGCTCCTGCACGATGAACTAAAATCAAGCCGGTTGGCTGACTACCTCGAATTAGAGGCAAGGTAGCAGTCGAACCTGGATGCAAAAGCGAACCTTGTCCTTCAATAATAATTAGTTCCTGTCCTTGTCCTAAATCCAAAACAGTTTTTTCTACCGCACCGGCTGCAAAATCTACCCTGACTGCATCTAGAGCAATTCCCCGTCCGGCGATCGCGATTCCTGCCTGTCCCGTGGCGACAAATTGAGCTTTAATTCCCCGCTCTAGGGCCGCACGATATATCTCCAGACTAGTAGACATCTTGCCGATCGCCATGTCCGTACCTACTGTTAAAATTCTTTGAGCGGTAAGCGATCGCGCTTTGGCTTTGGCGATGGTCAAACCAGTCGGCTCTTGGCGAATATCCCAAATCCATTGTCCAGAACGCAGCTGAGGAAACTGAGGAGCGAGCTGCGTGTGTAAACCGTTGATAATGGAAATTCCCGCATCGACGGCAATCTTAATCTCTTGTTGGAGGCTGAGTGGTAGTTGTCCCCCTGAAGGTGCAATACCAATCAATAAAGCATCGGGTTGATATTTCAAGGCGGAGATCGCCTCGGCAACAATTGGTACGTCCTTTTGAATCCCCGTCAGTTCGACTAAAGATTTTCCCGCACAGTCGCGATCGATTACCGCCACAATGTTATTCTTGCTGTAGCGCAGGAAAGCCAATCCAGTTTTACCATGATGACTTTCGATCCCGTGGTGTAACAAAATTGCGACGCGATCGCTAGTTTTGAGCATTGTATTTTACTCCTAGTCCTGGTTGATAGTTGGGTAACAAACGTCCTGCCTCTATAGTCGCGCCTCGAAAGGGATCGTCAGTTAAGTTTAAATGACTATCTAAGTCTAAATAATCTGCCCAAGGTGCGAGATGAGCCATAGCGGTATTAGCTAAACTACTGTCAGAATAGCAGCCAAACATAACTTTAAGATTACAGGTTCGGGCAATTTGAATTGCTTGCATGGCTTCGGTTAATCCTCCTGTCTTCATAATTTTAAGGTTGACTCCCGCTACAGAATCAGCTAAACGAAGAATATCCGCGCTGGTAAAACAGCTTTCATCGACAAAAATTGGCAGAGGAGAAAGGTCTGATAGTGCTTTTAGTTGGTTATCGTCGGCTACTGCTAATGGCTGCTCGATATATTCTACTTTTTGTCGAGCTAACCACTGAGACATCTTCACTGCATCCTCAAACCCCCAACCTCCATTGGCATCGACAGTAAGCCTAGTATGGGGTGCTACCTGACTAATTGCCGAAACCATGGCTCGATCTGCTGCAATTCCTTCGGGACTACCCAACTTAAGCTTAATCATTTGGACATCTAGGGTATTTTGCCAGTCTTTTAACCTTTTGACTGCCTCTTCTGGGGTACTAATACCAATAGTTACCGATATAGGCACGATGCGATCGCGATTTAACCCCCAAATTTGCCACAGGGGTAAACCCGCTTTTTTGCCCAACCAATCATAAAGAGCTATATCTATTGCTGCCTGTATTGCTGAAGCAGCTTTTAGCTGTTGTAATTTTGCCCCAATTGCTTGTCGTTGTAAGGGATGAAACGACTCTAACTGAGGGATAATCTGCTTGAATTGTGTCAGTAAACTATTGGTATCTTTAAGCTTACTTCGATCGATGGAAAAGGGTGATGCTTCCCCCCATCCCTCAATATTTTCTGCTGCAATCTTTAGCCAAATATTAGTAGTTTGGGCTGTCGTCCCCCGACTAATTTGTAGTGCAAATTTCTTGTGAACAGTAAAAGTTGCAACTGTTAATTTCATCTGTTTGATTATTAGACCTGTCTTGCAAAATTAAATTATCTTAGGGTAAGTAGTTTTGAAGCGGATCGAGAAAGTTCCTGATTATAAATCGCTGCCAGTAAATTACAGCGTCAACTATATCTGCGATGGTTCAACGCGATCGCCTTAAACCAAAATTGGGGAAATCTTCAGACAACGATTAACGTGTTCAATTCCTATTTTTTATTTTGCTAACTTCCGATTATAATCTTTTTCTAGGGAAGAGTAAATTTCTCATTACATCGTAAAATTATTTTCAAGACAGGTCTAGTTAAAACTTTACATTTAGCCGATCGCCTTCAGCAAAGCTTCTAGACGACTTAAATGAAAGCCTTGAGCATAATCTACGTTTAAATCTCTGACGCTATTTAAGATTTGTTCGTTTTCCACAAATTCAGCTACCGTTTTTAGACCAATACCTTTTGCCATGCGATCGATCGCCTCCACCATAACTTTAGAAGTAGGATTAACTTCTAACTTTTTGATAAATGAGCCGTCAATTTTGAGGTAGTCTACAGGCAGATTTTGCAAATAACTTAGGGAGGATACTCCCTTGCCAAAATCATCTAGGGCAAAGGACGTTGTTCAAACCAGGGTTACACTTTGGGAAAAAATTACCTAATTTAAGAGAACATATGTTCTAAGCTATAGCTCAACAGCAGAGAGATGAGTGATACTAATAAATCACGGAAAAAT
>JASJEI010000371.1 GCA_030064795.1 Pleurocapsa sp. MO_226.B13
TTGTTGAACATAAAGCCGAGCGAGGCTTTGTTTGGGGCTAAAAACAGGTAAAAAGCTTTCTGTCTTTCGATTTTAACCTTTTACGACCGCTTTTTTCCCTAAAGTCCAGATAATCCTAATCGTTTGGTTGCCAATAATCAGAATTGTGGTGGTTGATTTTTTAGAGCGATCGGATATTTCATAATCACTGGTTGTTAAGTAAACTTAATTGTAGTTTTTTCAATTAGCGATCGCTACTACAAAGATTTAATCAAACATTTAAAACTATTTTGACAGTAAGTTAAAATCCCCAAAAGCTATATATAACAACAAATATTATTGTTTTTATTATTTATTTTTCCCGTCGCGCAAGTAAATTTTTCGGTTATGTAATCCATAATGAAGGGCAGGAGTGTAAATCCCTTAATTGTTCTTTCGATTAAACTGCGCCGTTTAAGAGACTGTAAAACTGTTAATAGTTGAGAGGGAGAATTAATTGACAAGGAATAGTCTTCTAAATGATTTAAAGAGATTGGTTTTCTTGCTATTGCAAGCCAGTACATTACATTTTTTTCTAGATCGGAAAGACGCTGCCACTGCTGATCGAGTAAGTCGTTAATTTCTCCAAATACTCGTACTTCTGACTGCCAAAATTCTTCCAAATTGCCATTAAATAAATCAACAATACTAGTAGCAATAATTTTTAGAACCAAAGGATTACCTGCATAATAGTTAATTAATTTTTCAGTGCTATAATCGTTACTTTTTATGATTCCTTGAAGCCGAATAATTTGTTGGCATTCACTAATATTCAAGCCCGATAATCGTAATGAATAAACCATAGGGCTATTTCTACTTAGAGAGACAAACTTACTGGGAATTTCCCTTCCCGTAAGCAATAAACAACTCTGATGATGATAATTAGCAATGGTTTCTATCAGTTGACTGTAACCCCGATCTTCTTTTCGATAACTACTTATCTGTCCATCATAATTAATAGTCTTTATTCGTAAAATAGTTTCCAAATTGTCAAATATTAGTAAACAGCGAGATTCGTGCAAATAATAGAGTAGTTGTTGAATTATTCCATTTAAATCTTGGGCTAAAGTCAATTCTGTAGACTGCTGCTTAGAAATAAACTTAATGATTGCACTCAGTGTAGGTTCAATAGCAGGTGAATTAAGTAAACTATGCCAAACAACAAAATCAAATTCTGTTTGCACTTCTTTGGCAAACCGAGCCGCTAATGAAGTTTTACCAATTCCCCCCATTCCAAAAATACCAACAAGATTACATCGATCCTTTAGAATCCACTGTTTTAAATTATTTAATTCTCGATCGCGCCCATAAAGAACATTTGTTTCCAGTATTTCACCCCAATCGATCGCAGATAAGGCTAGTGATGATTCCTGGGCGCTTTCAGAAGCATATCTTTGCAAAACAGAATGTACATTTTTTTTAGTAACTTTAATCCCTATATGCTTCGAGAGCTTACGCCACAACCTAAAACCCACATCTCTAATGTAGTCTTCGTCATAACCAGAGCTGTTGGCAATCTGCTGATATGTTTTTCCTTGCAAAGATAAATGCAATACTAAGTCTTCTGTATCGTTCAGCTTTTCTACTTTTAACAATTGATGACAAAGATATCCTAATTGCACTGTATCCATGAATTAAGTGATAAGAGACAAGATACTTCCCATAGCATTATTTTAGGATTTTTTTATCTAAACACCTGATTTTTTATGATGTTTTCCCACAGAATTTAACAAAAATTCTTGCGTATGATTACAGAGTCTATATGAAAAATACGGCTTAAGGCAAAACACAAAGGTAATTATGGGTTGGGGATTAGGGATTGAGAACACTCTCTTCCTTCTTACTACAATCGCAAGCTTCCCAGTCCCTACTCCCTAAACTAAACTGTCCCGCTTTAAGTTGAAGTTTAAATACTGATAAGGAGAGTAAAAAGTCATGGGAAGAGGAAATGGTGCAAGCCCTTCTGGAACTAGAGCTGATGAGTTGGACGTTAACTATCAATTTGATTTATTTCCGAGAGATGACAACAACCAATTAAGAACGCCTGAAATTAATTCTGACGAATCTGGCGAATCATTTACGTTTGCAGGAGCAATCGAGAACTTTCAAGCTCGCTTTTTTGATGATAGTGATGTCTTTGATTTTGATCGCATTAATATTACTAATTTATTTGCTATTCAAGGAGACGAACCCACTTCAATCTCTTCAGAGCCTTTAACTTTGGATTTAACAACAAGATCTGTAGGGGATGAGGCCTCTCCTTCTAGCATTGAATATACTATTGATGGCTTCGATGAATCAATCGGAATCACCGAGTTGACTTTAATTCTTAATGATGCAAGTACGGAAGATGACGGTTTTCAAATTGATGAAGTTTTTGAAGATGGTTTTCAAGTCGGTGGACAAACAGTATCTCTCGAGGATGCCACAATAGACGTAGACGCTGCTTTACAAGATATAGAGTTTATAATTGATAATGGTTTACTGGGACAAAGCTCGAGTAATCTTGAAGGACAAGGCTTGGTTGACGAGATTAGGGTTACTGCACTTGACGGTGGCGTAGAGGATTCAAGTACAAATGTAGTCGTATTTCAAAATAATGTACCCAGAACAGTTGTACCCATTCTGGAACCAGGAGACATTATTAATGGCCATAAAGATTATGCCGCAGGAGATAATGATTATTGCTCAGAAGATAATTATAGAAGTATGGATTATCTAGTTACTACCGATGGAATTGAGGGTCTTGGTGGTGAGGAGATGATCATTGTTAACTTCGGTGGAGATGCTTTTGATCTAATGAGTGATTTTGTAAGTGGCTGGTCTAGCTCAGGATTTGAGGAAATTGTGGGAAGTAGCTTCGAGGAAGATGCCTTCGCCTTCATGGATTCGGGCGATGACCTAGTGATGTGACATACCTCTAGTGCCGCTACGCGGAAGTCAAAAGTCAGTAGAGACGCGATATATCGCGTCTCTGATACTGTTGGCGAATGTGCTACAGAAAATCTTACAAAAGGTATTACTAATAACTGAAGTTAAGATTTTTCGTCATTGTATTATTAATAATTTCACTAAAGATTACTTTCGCCAACAGTATCTTTCAAGGGTATGTTTTAACGGTCGTGAGCCCATTGTCAGTCTAATGAGAACGAAAAAACAAGGTTTCCTCCCCCTACTTCCCCATCTCCCCCATCTCCCCTACCTACCTAAACCGTTAAATCTTAAAATCATACCCGTGTAAGCACGGGGGCAGGGGTAGGGGTCTGGATTAAGTTCGAGATCGCCGACAGAATAAGTAAGATAAATATTATGAACAAGCAATATACTCTCCTTATACAAGGAATTACTGTATTGGGATGTTTAGCACCAGTTTCAATTCAGGCACAGATTGTACCTGATGCTACCTTACCAGAAAATTCAGTGGTGACTCCTCAAGGGGATGTGATTCAGATTGATGGTGGTACTACCAGAGGCAGCAATCTCTTTCACAGTTTTCAAGAATTTTCTGTCCCTTCTGACATTGAAGCTTCGTTTAATAACGCTACAGATATAGCCAATATTCTTTCCCGAGTCACTGGAGGCAACATATCCAACATCGAAGGTGCAATTAGTGCTAACGGGACTGCTAATTTATTCCTAATTAACCCCGCAGGTATTGTCTTTGGCGAAGGTGCTTTTCTGAATGTAGGGGGGTCTTTTATTTCTTCCACTGCCGATAGTTTGCTTTTTTCGGATGGTTTTGAATATAGTGCTACCGATCCTCAAGCTCCTCCTTTACTAACGATTAATGCACCGATTGGCTTGAGTTTCAGGGATAATCCACAACCTATTACTAATTTATCTATTTTTGATAATGGTACTAATTTTGAAGATTTAGTTGGATTGAGAGTACCGGAGGATAAAACTCTTGCTTTAATTGGTGGGGATGTCTTTATTGATGGAGGCTTTTTATCCACAATTGGAGGACGAATCGAAATAGGAAGCGTTGCTGAAAATAGTACGGTAAGTTTAACTCCTATCGAACAAGGATTCGATGTTGGTTATGAAGAAGTAGCTAACTTTCAAGATGTCAATTTATCTTTTGCTGCCTTTGTAGAAAGTCGTGGAGCAAATACTGGCGATATTGAAGTTCAAGGCAGAAATATTACTCTAATTGAAGGTAGTGAAATTGCTATTAATACAGAAGAAGGTCAAGCAGGAAACTTAACCGTAATAGCGTCAGAATCTTTAAAATTATCAGGAAATGCAGCAGAAGTTGGTATCGGTGAATTTGCAACTTCTATCTTTAGTAACATTTTCAATGACGCTACAGGAGAAGGAAGCAGCATAAATATTGATACTCCAGAATTAACCAATACGAATGGAGGGCAAATAGTTGCTGTTGATTTCGGTAGTGGTCAAGGAGTAGATATTAATGTTGATGCTTCTGAAATAATTGTGGAAGGCTCTTTTTTGTTTGACGAGAGTTTGCCTTCTCTGATTACTGCTCAAGTGTTTCCGTCTCCGGATGCTACCGGTGATGCTGGAGATGTAACCATAAACACTAAAACACTAACCGTAAATGAAGGAGCGCAAATTTTGACTGATACTAAAGGTGCTGGTAATGCTGGCGATTTAATCGTTAATGCTTCCGAATCTATCGAATTAAGTGGAACAATAACTCCAGACAATAACCAGCCCAGTGCTTTGTTTGCCAATGTGTCAAATGAGGTTACTGCAACAGGAAATGGGGGAGATTTGACTGTCAATACTCCCAGGCTTGTAGTGAGAGATGGGGCGCAAATTGCTACTTCAGCTCAAAATGAGGGGAATGGTGGAAATTTGACCATTAATGCTACCGAATCGGTTTTACTAAGCGGTACCTCGCCTTCAGCAACGCTTACATTAGGTAGAAGTGGTATTTTCGTTAACGTTGAGCTATCACTTCTAGATGAGGAAACTGGGGAAATATTTCCTACTACTGGTCAAGGAGGAACTTTAAATCTAACTACAGAAGAATTTATTGTTGAAGATGGAGCAGTTATCTCAGCCAATACTTTTAGTCAAGGTCAAGGGGGGAATGCTAATCTTAATGTCGATCGACTTATCGTTCGCAGTGGTGGAGAAATCGGAGCGGGTTCGTTGTTGGGAGTCGAGGAGTTAGGTACAGATAGAGGTGATGGTGGAACTCTTGATATTACCGCTACCGAATCTGTAGAAGTTACTGGTATTGGAGATATTAACGGCGAGCCAGTTAATAGTAGTTTGTTTACTTTAGCTGAAAGCAATGGCAATGCAGGAAATTTAACCCTAACTACTGGTAATTTAACCATCAGTGATGGAGGAGAGATTAATGCCAGTACCGAAGGAGAAGGAGCGGCAGGTAGTATCAATATTACAGCTAACTCGATCGATCTAATTAATGGCAGTATCACCGCATCTACTATCGCTGGAGAGGAGACGGAGGGTAATATCACTTTAAATATAGCCGAGAATCTAACCATGCGGGATGAAAGCTTAATCTCCGCAGAAGCTGAAAGCGATGCTGACGGTGGCAATGTTACGATTAATTCTAATAAATTTATCATTGCCTTTCCTAGCCAACCGAATGGAAATGATATTGTTGCCAATGCAGTAGAAGGAATGGGAGGAAATATCAATATTACTGCTGAGTCTCTATTTGGTATTGAAGAAAGACCTGCGATCGAAGGAAATGGAACTAACGATATTGATGCTAGTTCCGAGTTTAGTTTGGATGGTAACGTTACTATTAACACTCCCGATATTAATCCCGTTCGGGGAACAACTGAATTACCTACCAATGTAGTTGAACCAGAACAAACCACCGCTCAAGCCTGTCAAACCGATCGACTATCGGGTATTAGTAGTGGTTTAACCATAGAAGGCAAAGGTGGTATTCCTCCCGAACCAGGTCTACCGTTAGATTCCCATAATATCTCTGTTAACGGTCAGAATAACAGTACATTTAACATTCCCGCACCGATTGAAACTGCTCAAGGCAAAATACAACCAGCCAGAGGAGTCATTGTTACTGAATCTGGTGAGATTATCTTGACAGCATATCGGACTAGCAATGCTGGCGATCGCATCCCTGAAAAGAGAAATTGCAGCTAACGTAGTGTTCTATAAATCATAAGTCTTTTATTTTTTTCATCTCTTATTCTCAATTTCCAATCTCTCCTTTAATCTCGTATACCGAGGTACGCTATTTTACCTGCTCAAAGAGCGATGCCAACGGACAACGCGAAGCGATCGCACTTCCTCTGAAAAGTAGATATATTCCCAAGTGGTTGCTTGTCTTGGTAAAGAAATTGGGCATGGTTTAAAAACAGCCGATTTTGGGTAACAAAACAGCAGGAATTTAGCCATCTTTTGATGACCACAAGCGTAAGACAATGAGCAGAAATTGAGGATGGTCTAAGCGACAATTGCTGGTTGTCGAAATAGATCAAAGCCCAACAATTCTAGCCAATGAGGATGAGGTTCTCCTGTTAATAATTGGGTGGGACTTTTCCCTTCTCGCTCGGGATGCTCGCTCCGCAGAAAAGTGCGATGGTTGAGAAAAAAGCGCAGCAAATCCAGATAATCATTGCCTAATGTGCGTCGTAAGAAAAAGTAATTGCGTAGGCGTGAATTGAAATTCTCGACGAGAGAACTGGCTCGCTTGGTAACCGTTCATTTCCCCCTCTGAAAAAGCCAGGAAAATTTGGGACACAGCGAGCGAGCGCCATGTCCATAAATTAACTGCCAAGAGGAAATGGTGGTGGAGCAAGACC
>JASJEI010000372.1 GCA_030064795.1 Pleurocapsa sp. MO_226.B13
CATTACCTAGCAATAAAGGAAAATCAGAGTTCCAATTACTTAAATTTGTAGTATTTTGTAAGTAGGCTGACAGCAGAAAAGTTAATGTTAAATAACCAATAAATGTACATATTAACCTCGAAAGATTGAGCGAGTTTTGAATTTTGAATGTTAATATCGCAACTAAATCGGAAATTTTGTCACCCTCTAGACTAAAGCAGAGAAAACCCAGATAACCACCAATAGTATTGGCTAAAATATCAGTTAACATAGAGGTTCTTTCTGGTAGAAATAATTGTAGTATTTCCACTATTGATGACAAACTAAAACTAACAATTAAGACTCCTATAAATAAAGCTTTTCCTTGACCCTTGCGTTTGAACATTAAGCAACTAAATCCAAACCCAAAAGGAATAAACAAAATTATATTTCTTAGCCAATCACCTAAAGAATCTGGTTTGACAAGGCTAAAATCAAATCCAGGGTTAACTCTTGTTGCAAAAATGAAAGGGAAAAGTGTGACATATAAAATTAAAAGAAGACTAACTGTAATTAGTACCCTGTTGAAGCACTTTACCTCTTGCTTGTGGAAAGCCAATGTGGATTTTTGTCTATTCATATTGTGGCTCTTCTAACATAATTTGAGGTCTTGATAAACAAATGTTAGCTAGTGTATAAGCAAAAATTCCTGAAATAATAAATTGGCAAGTCAAATTATTGATTATATAACCAGCAATCAAAATTAATATAAGAGCCAATATTACAAAAATGTGCCAATCAGAATTTGGTTCAAACAGTTTTTCATAGAACAACGCAACTATTGATAGTTCTAAAGTGTAAAGCAGGTAAAAATTTGAAAATAAAACAAGAACAGCCAAACCAGCAGAGAAAAGTAGAAAATTAGCAGAGAAAAATAACCAGTATTTGTTCCTCCCATTGTTTGTCTCAAAATACTTCCAGAGTGATTCAGCAAAAAGGATAAAAAATACAACTACTGGATACCATATTGCTGGATTTCCTCGGTGCCCTATGTCGGTAAGATATGGAATAAAAAAGCTCATAAATGAGTGAATCAAGATTCCAGCAAATAATATATGGGGTAAGTATTTCATTACAGAGATGTTGGGTATAAAAGCTATGATAGAAGGGATTTGTTTGTGCTTTCGCCGTTGTATCATAATGCCTAAAAAACAGAGGAATATACCTAACAATTCTGTTCCTTCTTCAACACCAACTCTGATACCTGTTGCCCAATAAGGCCAGTTGACAGAGTGTTCTATATACTCCTGCAAAGCAACCGAGGCAAACAGTATAAAAGCGAACATAATTAGTAAGGCTGATTTCTTGGTACCCGATCTTAAAAATAGTTTGACTAATGAGTAAATCAGTAAAGCTCCTCCTACTAATGCAAAAGGAATATAATCTGACCACTCTAATCTTTCATGGACTGAACCAATTTCATCAAAAGACAATCCTAGCAAGAGGACAGAAATAATTAACCAACTAAACTTACTACCATCTTTCTTAACACTATATAGTTCGTAACTTAAAAGAGATGCGGTAAATAAACAAATCGAACTAAACCAAGCAGCAACGTTATTTTCTCCGGCAAGACTAAATATTTGAAATCGAGTGCTTCCAAAATACCTCACGAATACTGTAATGGCGATAAAAAATATGTCTATGGCAACTATAGGTTTCCACCATAAAACTTCATGATTTTTTTTTATCAAATTCATCTTACATCTTGTTAAACTTATTAATTTGTTAAACTTATTAGTGCTTTTTTTAGAGCTTTAAGACCAGACTAAGCAAGTCAAAACTCAGAGTTTCTATCTTCGCAGCGCATACACTATCCCTCCTAACAACCCTTGAAGAATTACCAAGCCATAAGCCAGCCAAGCAAAAGCGATCGCTTGGTACTTAATCACTCCAAAAGCTGAGAAAAAGAACACGAAAACACTTTCTCGCAAACCAATGCCATTAATATCTCCCGCTTGTAATCCTGCACCCAGCAATCTTGTCGATATAGGATTGCTTTGGCGCTTGCTCATAAATTTTGGGAAAATATTGCCAGCTATTGTTCGTATTTAGGGACTATAGTAATTCCAAGTCATTTTGCTGCGGCGGTAGTGATTTTGAGTCCATAGCCGTGAATGATTCGGATTCGGATTAGGTTCGGGATTGCCATAGATATGTAATTGATTTTCATTCAGTACGATCAACTCTTCGCGCCAATCTCCAGATACATCAGCTACGTAAAGCCGATCGGCTCGATCTTGAAAACGGTGAATAAATTGTCCACTAATTGGGTCAAAAATAGCTAAGTCTCCAGACTTATGCCTTTCTTTGGCTGCAGCTAACTGTCTCGGCTCACCTGTCCAGTCAATGGTGAAAATGACCTCCACCCCCCTTACTGTCCAATCTTCAGGAGCAACGTTGTCCATTTCATAATTAGCGATGAGCTTACCTTGGGCATCAAAGACGAAGGGTTTCTGGTGCTCGTTGTAGCGGCTGCGGCACCACACTTCCAATCCAGGTCGATTAAGGTCAAAGTCTCCAACGGCAGCATTTTGAGGTTCCTGATGTTTGTAGTGAGTTTCCCAGATCAGGCGATCGCGATTATAGAGGAAAACCCGGTTGCCACCCCCGGCAAGGCGATTGGAAATGCGATTGCCAAGACTAGAAATGAGATTATTGCCTGGGAAGATACTACTGCGATCGCCTCCCTCTTCCAAGGCTACTACTTCTAATCCTGGTATGTCTGGACGCACATCGGCTACAAAGAGAGAATCTATATGGCCCCTCAAGGGAATCTGGAACAAGGCTTCACCATCAGAACTGACAACCATACCACCCAAGATTTCGTCTCTCCCGTCTCCATCTAGATCTGCTAATCGTGCGCCATTGTGAGCGTTAGCCAAGAAATCATTTCGCGTCCACAAGGGTTGGGGGTTTTCTTCTTTGAGTAGATCGTCTATTGAGTAGGCGGCTAGATAGCGACCCATGCGGTATCCTTCAGCGTTAGTTGCCTGGAGAAGTAGATCGCGATCGCCTTTGCCCTGGAAATTGGCGATTACTAGGTGCTCCCAACGCTCTGTACCTTCTGGAGATGAAAGTTTGATCGTTTACTGAGTCTCTCCATTGACCCCCTCAACAATATGAACAGTATTGTCTTTGGTTAAAAACAGAACTTCTGCTTTGCGATCCCCATCTACGTCAGCTGCCTGGACACCTGGTCCATGCAATCCTGGTAATCCTTGGCTTTCTGACTTTGCACTCAATTGGATGTCTATCTCTTTGCTCCAGAGTTTTTTTCCAGAATGCTCGTAAACTTCAATACGACCTAGCTTAGTAATTATAAAGTCTTTTTGCTCGTCATTATTAACATCTACTGTAATGAGTCCGCCGATGCCATTTTTTCTTACATCGAACTCAGGTTCTTTTTGAGTAGGTAAATCTAATTGGATGGTCTGGGGGTTGATGTTGGAATAGGCTAAATCAATCTTTTTACCATTTGATTTTATCCCACCTCCTCCAATCAAGATTATATAAATTACGAAAAGTGAAGCTTTTATTGGTAATAGGTATTTGAAAAGTGGGATCCTAGGATGCCGTCGAGAAGTTTTCATCTTTTTACTAAAGTAATTTACTCAATCTGTTTAAGGAAGTAATTAGGGCGCATCAAGAAAATTATTGTGAGCATGCTAGGGATTATAAGATTAATAGCTATAGCTGGGTTTAGACCATTAAGCATGAGAGACGGGATTGCTGCTACCAGCAAGCTAATGAAAGAAATTAGGATAAGATTTTGACCAACTCTTTTATAACCCATGCGCGTCATCAGGCTCAGCCCAGCTATGGCAAGCACAATTTCGCTCAATAAGGTAGCAACAGCTGCTCCCACTGCTCCCATTTCTGGTATAAGAAGGGCATTAGAGGTAATGTTGATGATTACAGTGGTTAGGAGAAGAGGAGGTAAATACTTTTCCCGTCCGGTAGCTTGGAAAAAATATTCCACTAAAGTGCCAAACATTTTAATACCAAGACTGGGAAGAAGAATGGTCAGGGAGTTAATGGCAGGAGAAAATGCTTGACCATAAATAGTCTCTATTAGGGGAGTTTGGAAAAGACCAGCAGCAACAAGAACTGGCAACACTCCTGCCAAAAGTAGGTAAGCTGATTTGTGGATTTCCTCTGGCAATCTCTTTGGTTCTGTAGCTTGGCATCGGGCAAATCTGGTGAAAGTAACCAAGAAAATAACTCTTGGTAGAGAAGAAAAGATTTCTATTAAGCGGTAAGCAGCACTGTAAAAACCTGCCTCTTCAGTGGCAGCAAGTCCCTTGAGCATTAAAATATCAATTTGATAGTAGAGAATCCATAGAACTGCCGATATGGCAAATGGGTAAGCCATCCGGAGAGTTTGCCAGAGACTCTCAAGGCTAATCGGAGACCAAATTTGTGTCTTTTTGCCCAGATAGTAGAGTATTCCTAAGATGTCGAGCATACGGACAAAGACGAGAGTTGCCATAACCCACACCAAGTCCTCGGATAAAAACAGGACGAGACCTGCAAGCAGGACTACGAAGAAACGCTCTAATGCCACAGAAATGGTTTCGGTTCTGAACTGTCCTAAACCTCGGAAGACATAACGCAGAGTCTGCTTAGTGCTACGGCAAATCTCTGCCAAAACTACTAAGTAGCAAATTATGATGCCATTACCTTGAAAACCCAGTACATGGGCAAGGGGTAACAGAAGAAGAAGAACTGGTAGAGAGTTTAATCCCTCAAGCAAGAGAAACTTGATTGTAGATTTTGAACCTTCTTGAGGATTGGCAGCAACTTCCCGTCCCAGCAAAGCTGGAAGTCCGAACTGAATGAAGAAGGCGAGGATTCCTGCCAAAGCAGCCGCCGCCGCGAAAATTCCATACTGCTCAGGTCCTAGAATCCTGGCCAGAATAATATAGAAAATAAAAGTGAGACCTAGCGTCGCTTCACTGAGGAAAGCATAAATGTAGGATAGATCTAGGCGACCGAGCAGCGTTTTCATGGAAACCTAAGTGTGTAAAAATTTGACCTCACTAAATTGAAGGTATAGCAGCAGTCAGTAGAATTTTATGATGGTTTTCTGGCTAGGATGACTACGTTATCAAACATATTCTTATGAACTCTAAAGAGAAACTCTTCAGAAATTAATGCGCGTATCAACCCCTGGACTATTGAAATGTTGCGTTGAATTGACGCCTTTTTCCGCGTCCCTACTTTAGTAACTGGTTTGAGAGTATAATTGCTCTGTGCCGATTCCATCATCATTTACTCCTGTCTAGATAATGATTGTGTCATCAATCGTGCTATTGATGTAATTCATTAGGTCAATTGAAATTGTTAATAATTTATTTAAGTAACATGACTAGTTGTGTAAGTAGCCAATTCCCTATAAATTTCACTAAGTCGTTCTATAGAATGAGCAATATCGTAATTCTGGCATTCTTCCCAACCCTTTTCTCCCATAGTTCGAGCAAGTTCTGGATTTTTCAACAGAAAAATTAGCTTTTCAGCTAAAAGAGCAACATCATGACAGGGTACAAGGAAGCCTGTCTCTCCCTCATGAATAACTTCTCCCATCAGTCCGACAGGGGTTGCTACTACTGGTTTTCGCAAGTTCATTGCTTCAAAGAGTGTGAGGGGTCCACCCTCCCAAATCGAGGGTATGGCAGCTATGTCTGACATGGCGAGTAGAGCTGGTATATCATTACGGAGTCCTGTGAAGATGACCTGTTGAGCAATCCCCTCTCGTTGAGCAAAGCACTCAAGCATTAAACGATCCGGACCTTCACCAACGATGAGAAAACGAGTTTTGGGTAACTCTTTGAGAATTGAGATAGCAGCCTTGAGAAGATAAATTTGACCCTTTTGGGTGTCTAAACGACCAACGTTACAGACGACCTGTTGATCGGGAAAAATGCCAAGCTCAGTCCGCTTCTTGTCCACTTCAGTTGGCTCTGGTGATTTAAATTCAGCGAGTGGCAAACCATAGAAAAAGGTTTCTAATTTTTTGGGTTTTACTTTTCGACGATGTATCATAAATTCTCGGACAGGCTCGGAGATAGCGATCGCTTTTGTCGTCAGAGGAGATAGGATAGTATCAGCGACTGTCTGATAAAAGGGTTGATTATCAATCACAGTATGTTCGTGAACAATATTGGGAATGCCTGTTAAGAAGCTAACAATACGTCCAAAAGTCGTCGCTCCATAACCATGCAAGTGCAAGATATCAGGCTGTTCGCGTTTAATAATGTTAAGCAGGCTGTTCACTGTTCTTGGATCAAACTTTCCTCTGTTAGCAAAGAAGACATATGTTCCCTGGTGTTCAAAAACCTTACCTGCTGCTTCAGGGGCACGTAGACTACAAATACTCAACCTAAATTCCTGCGGATCAAAACCAGGTATCCACCATTCAATTGCTCTTCCCACCCCGTGAACGCCAGAACCAGCAACACTTAATTTGTCGATTACGTGCATGACATGGATAGATTTTGAAGCCTGCCGAGCAGATTTATTCTTTTCAGTTAAGTTAAGATTTTTTATCATGATAGAAAATTAAATATCTTTTCGGTTCTTCAAAATCTTTCCAGGCACTCCTACAGCAATACTGAATTCTGGAACAGACTTCGTCACAACTGCTCCAGCACCAATAATGCTATCGCGGTCTATTTTTACTCCATCCAAAACATTTACTCCAGCACCAATCCAACAGTTATCCCCAATCGTGATGCCCTTAACTATCTGTCCC
>JASJEI010000373.1 GCA_030064795.1 Pleurocapsa sp. MO_226.B13
CGCCTCTATGCTGCTCAGAGTGATGCTACTAACTTGATTCAGAAGGCGATAGAAAATCCTACAGTCAACTCATTAACCCTTGCTTTAGATTGCCTCCAGGAGAGCTTGAAGGTAGAGCCAGCCATACGCGAGCAGCTTGAAGAAATGTTAGAGGCGGGTTTGGAATCTCCTGAGCCGGAAGTTGCCAAGCTAGCAGCAGAAGTTAGGCTGTCACGAAGGCTGAGCAGTTTATTCGAGATTGATGAAAACTTAGAAATCGATCCTAGCTACATTACCTGTGCTGAATATCAACTGTTTGTTGACCAGCAGTTAAATTCAGGGGAACGTTTTCAAGCTGGAAGTGCCAAAAGACCGATTACTGGAATTAGTTGGGAGAATGCTCTTGGTTTCTGTGCTTGGCTGAGTTCAAAGGCTCAGTCGGATGCTGTGGGGAATGATGAGAGCGTGTATTATTATAGACTGCCAACTGCAACTGAAGCTCAAAATTATCCTGCTGGGGAAGATTTACCACACGGATGCTGGACGATAGAGAGAAGCAATACAGGGGAGCAGGGGATTAGAGTCTTTAAAGCCCAACTTCCTCCTGAATACATCAAGCTCACTAATTACCTGTCAGCAGGAGAGTGGTCAAAAGCAGACCAGGAGTCAGCATCAGTAATGCTCCAGATGGCTGGGCAAGAAAGTCAAGAGAGTCTAAATGTCTTGTCAATCGAGCAATTTTCTCCTCAAGCTCTTCACACTATTGAGCTGCTGTGGTGTCAATACTCCAGAGGGCGGTATGGCTGGTTTGCATTTGATGTCATTACCGTCAACGTCCGAGGACGGGAAATCCAACGGAAACCGAGTCAAGCCAGATATTTTCTTGAAGATTTGGGCAATGGTATCACCCTAGATATGGTCTACATCCCAGGTGGCACATTTATGATGGGTTCGCCAGAAGGTGAAGGGTACGACTCAGAAAAACCCCAACATGAAGTAAGTGTCTCACCCTTTTTCATTGGCAAATACCCAGTTACTCAAGCACAATGGAAGGCGATCGCTTCCCTGCCCAAAGTCGAACGCGACCTCAAACCTTACCCCTCCAACTTCAAAGGTGATGACCGACCTGTAGAACGAGTTTCTTGGAATGATGCAGTAGAATTTTGCCAAAGATTATCGAAGCAGACAGGAAAAGAATATCGACTACCCACAGAAGCCGAGTGGGAATATGCCTGTCGTGCAGGAACTACAACTCCCTTTCATTTTGGCGAGACGATTACGGGTGAGTTGGCAAATTATCGCGCAACTGAAACCTATGCCAGTGAACCCAAAGGAGAGTATCGAGAACAAACTACACCAGTCGGCAGTTTTCCGCCCAATGCCTTTGGCTTGTACGATATGCACGGACAGGTCTGGGAATGGTGTGCAGATCCTTGGCATGACAACTACAATGGTGCGCCCGATGATGGCAGTGCTTGGACTCATGGTGGTAATAATAATCGTTCTCCTCTGCGGGGCGGTTCCTGGGTCAACATTCCTGACTACTGCCGCTCGGCGTTCCGCGTCAACGATATCAGGGTGCGCGACGTCTTCTACTACGATGTCGGTTTTCGGGTGGTGTGTGTTGCTGGCAGTACTCTTCTGTACCAGAGCTGGTGGATGGGAATTCACTGGGAGTGTTTTGGAAGAGTCCAGACCTGTTCCTGTGATGCTGGCAACGGGATCCGAAAATCAAACCGAGTCGGGGAGCTTGGTAGGTGGTGACATCGAAGAGTTTCTCGGCTCCTTTTAGCGATCGCCCTAGGATTAAAGGCGCAATCGATCTTAAATCATCCGATAGACGATCGCCCCGTCCCTTTCTCTATTACCCACCTCAATTAGTTCGTCGCGTTGCATCTGTTCTAGAAGAGCTTTAACCTTTGATGTATCTTTTCCTGTAGCCAGAACGCAATCAGCTAGAGTAGCTTCTGGTTGCTCAGAAAGCAGCTTCAGAATTAACTGAGTGTCCGACGGAGGCGGAGTGGTAGAGACAGCAGCGGGGAGTTGTTCGTACCGAGCCTCTCTCAATCTAGCTCTGTATTTGAAATTTTTTCTCTCAACCATATCTGGAATGAGGAAAAAGTCAACTATTTGTCCCATGCCGAACAGTCCCCAAGTCAAAAACCAGATCAGACCACTGATCGGCTTGCCGAGATAAAAGCGATGAATACCAGCAAATCCAAAAAACCAGAGGCTCCACAACAGATATGCTATTCCCGTATTTCTCATGAAGATCGACCTCCTAATACTATTAGTGGCTCTAATTCTACGATAGACGTTCCCGCTAGTACTTTCTTCAGCTTTGTAACATACCTTTGCTCCAAGGAAAAGCGATCGCGCTTTTGTCTACTCAAATATGCGGTCAAACAGTTCGCTTTGAGCAATATTCTCAAAATAGGGGTCGCTTTGGGCTTGTTTTCTGTATTTGGGATTGAGTTTAATTGCCTGTTTCAAGTTATCGACTGCGGAGGAGACTCGATCTGTCAAAGCATAACAGATGGCTTTGTTGTAATAGGCTTGTGCATAGTCAGAACGAACTTCTAAAGCTAGATTGCAACTGGCTATGGCTTCTTCATACTGCTGTAGTTTAATCAGAATTCTACTTTGATAGTTCCAGGCTTTAGCTAATTGAGGATTTAACTCGACTGCTCGATCGAAAGAGGCAAGAGCATCCTGGTAACGTTCTAACATCTCTAAAGCCATCCCACGGTTCATCCAGGCTACAGCATTATCTGGTTGAATGGCTACCGCTCGCTCAAAAGACTCAAAAGCTGGCTCGTGCTGGAGTAACATCCCCAAAGCGACACCCCGATCTATCCAGGCTTGATAATAGTCTGGCTGAATCTCTACCGCTCGGTCGTAACTGGCGATCGCATCTTGATAGCGTTTCATGCGACTAAAAGTTAGACCGCGATTACACCAAGCCTCCTCAAACTCTGGTTGAATTCTCACCGCCTTGTTAAAAGCTGCGACTGCCCCTTCGTATCTTTGTAACTCCCTCAGAGCAAGACCCCTTTGATTCCAAGCTTTGTAGTTGTCTGATTGTAATTCTAAAGCTCGGTCAAAAAGGGCGATCGCTTCTTGATAATTTGCTTCGGCTAATAACCGCTCTCCTTGGGCGATAAAATCATCGGGATTGAGGAATAGCTGGGGATGATTTTGTTGCAGGCTTTCTATGGTTTCGTTCAGAGTTTGCAGGGTTTGTTGAATTTGAGTTATGGCAGTGGTGGTAAACTCCTGTGGCTCGATTTCGGCTAAATCTTTGAGGATTTGCTCTTTTTGGCTTTGGGCATCGGAATAGATTTGCGTCAATCTCTCGGTAGTGCTGGTTTGTAACTGTTCTAGATTCTGCACTGTTGATTCCTGACGCTGCTGTATTTGCGATCGCGTCCCCTCAAATCCCTCGATAACTTCGGTTTGCAGTTGTGCCAAGTTTTGCAGTACTTGTTCTTTTTGAGCCTGAATTTTTGATTCTTCTTGCGAGAGGCTGGTGGCAAATTCGCTTTCTAGCTGGTCTAAATTCTCTAAAGTCTGCTCGATTTGGCGATCGATTTGGGATTGTGAATCAGAAAGTTGAGTGGCGACTTCCGAACACAAGGTGTCTAAATTTTTAGTTGCTATCTCTTGCTGTTGCTGAACTTTTTGTTGCGCATCGGTTTGTAATTCAGAAATCTGTTTGGCGAATTTAGTTTCTACTTTAGTCAGGCTGCGTACAACGAGATCTTTTTGTTGCTCTGCTGTTTCTTGCAGTTTAGCTAACTCTTGTGTGAAATCTGTTTGTAGTTGTTGGAGTGCTTCTAAGATAGCTTGTTGTTGTTGGCGGACTTCTGCCTGCAAATCAGAAAGTTGTGGCGCGAATTGACTGGCTTGACTGGTTAAATCTTGAAGCAGAGCATCCTGTTGTTTTTTGGTTTGGTCTTGGAATTGAGTATGTTGGCGGGCAAATTCACTGACTGATGTTTCTAGATTCTCAATTGCTGTCGTTTGTTTTGACTCCACTTCGGACTTAATCCGATTTAACTGGTTAGTCAACTCATAACTCAATTTTTTCCAGTTTTGCAGCATCAGATCTTGCTGCTGTTGGCTATTGTTTTGAAGTTCCTCTAGCTGATGTTGGAATTGGGCTATTAATTCTGTTTGTGTTTGCCGATGGGTTTCAACTTCGCTGCTAATGGTTTCTAGTCCCTGTTGTTTGGCACGATTAAGTTCTGATAATAATCCAGAGATAATTTTTCGTTTTTGCTTTAGTTCTTGTTGAAAGTTTTCTGTCTCCTCCTCTAGACGATCGCTCGTTTGGCGTGCGGTTTGCAGTATCTGTTGTAAATCTTGGCTAATTCGATTGAGTTCGGATTTTGCTTTATTTAGTTCTTGAAGATTTTTACCGACAAGATGAGCAACCTCTCTAATTACAGCTTTACGCAATAACCATAAAGCAGCGATCGCTCCTGTCAATAACAGTACCAAAGTAACCAAGATAATCAAATTAAATTGAGCTAGAGTTCGACCAAAGAAACGGTTAGCCTCAGCTTCAATTTGTTGTTGAATTTGCTCCTCAGTAGGTAGTTCCTCTAACTGTGACGACTGCGCCAGCATAATTGGAGCTGTGGGGATTGAGCGAGCAACCGCCCCACTTGTAGATAATAGTAGGGTTGCCAAAATTAAGCTACTGTGTGATAACCAAAGCGAAAACTTGGGATATTTGCTGCTCATTAAAACTACCTCTGTCTATTATGGTTGGAATTGGCGTATGAGTAGTAGCTTACAGACATACTTGCAATCACTCTCTAGCCCTGCAATACTACTAGCATTTTAGAAGAACGTATTGGCGATCGCCCTCCCCCGATCGTTGGCTTCTCATCATACTCAAAACTAGCGAGTCTAATTCTCATCTTAAACGCGATCGCTACTCTCCAGAAAGCCAGAGCCAGAGACAGAACCACTAATTGCCACTTAAGTTATTATAAATAACGCTCTCCTTGCTTATATTTTCCGATGAGTAAGAACTTATTTTTTATCGCTCTTCTACCACCTTTAGACATACAGCAACAAGCTAATCAAATCGAACGTCACTTTGCAGAAGTTTACCACAGCAAAGCAGCTTTAAAATCTCCGCCTCATATTACTCTACAACCCCCGTTTTACTGGGAACAAGCCAGACTTACGGAATTGAAAACAGTTTTGGCAGATTTTGTCCCCCAGCAAAAATCTCTTCCTATAGTTTTAGATGGTTTTGCTGCCTTTAAACCCCGCGTCATTTATATCAATGTTCGTCGCACCCCTGAATTGTTGGCATTACAAAAACAGTTAATGCTGAAGTTAGAAACTTCTTTAAATATTGTCCACAGAGCATCTAAAACTCGTCCCTTTGCTCCCCACATGACCGTAGGCTTTAAGGATCTAACCAAAGCTAATTTTTATCGCGCTTGGGATGAATTTAAAGCTAAATCTTTTGACTATAAATTTACTGCTTCAGAGCTTACCTTGTTGCACCATAATGGTAAGAAATGGGAAATAGATACAGAGTTTTATTTATCTCAAGCCAGCAACTAATATTCTTTTATCTATATTCATTTAATCATCTTTTAAGTCTAGGTCTTTCTGCCGTTCTACTACTCGAATTAATTGACTCGGAGTTAAAATTTTGGGAATTCGGACGGAGAAGTCTTGAGGATTACGAGTAACGATCGCATCTAAATTATTTACTATCGCCGTACTGTATTGAATTGCGTCTTCAAAGTCTTTAAAATTCACGTTGAGTGCCATAGATATTACTGAACTATCGACAGCAGCAACTTGGCAAATAGTAGTAAGGTTAACAATAAATTCTAAAGCAAGCTCTTTTCCTTTGATTTTTCTGATGATGTAATAAAGGTCGCTAATAGTAGATGCTGAAACCTAGCCTAAAATCTGTTGTTGTTCTACAAAATAGATAATTTGTTCGCTATTTACAAACCAAGGTTGACGCTCTAGAGCAAAGTCTAAAATAATATTTGTATCGAATAAAACTTTCACAGGTTATATTTTTCTTGTAAATATTCCCATTTAGCTTTATCTGGCTCAAATTCAGATAAAGTTGGTTTAGTTTTAGCAAACCACTGTTGAAAAGTTTTAACTTTAGACGGTCTTTTTTCAATCCTTTCCTTATTAAAAGATGTATTTTTCGTTGTAGCTGACTGTAAAATAATCACCTCTACATCACCAAGATTGAGATTAGTCAGTTCGGTAATAATTAATTTACCATCGGGAGCGATTTTTCCTTTAAGTTTGTCTGCTTGCATCATGAGCGCGAGATATTTTTGATACTCCGATTTTAATCGATCGCCCTGGAAGTGGAGTCTAGTTTTTTTAAGAGCGATCGCTCTTGCACGAGTGAATCTCTGGGGTTTCTCTTCGTTTGTAGGTTTTAGTGCGAATTGCCAGATTTAGATAACAATTTTATCATTCCCACTTACTACAATCTGGGGAAGTTTCAGGATCGGAAGATTTGTCTTGTTTCAATTGTTCTATGTATTGCTTATTAGCTGGTTCGTAAATAATCCATTTTCGTTGTTTCTCATCCCAATCTCCTTTGTAAATCGCTTTATCCCAAAAACAAGCAGATTTGATTTGGGAGTTAGTTAAATTTTTGGCACGAATGAGGTTGGCACGGGAGCATGTCAGTTTTGTAAGAACGTTTGAACTGTGTAGATAATTCGTCGGTTGTAACTACCAGTTACTCGTGCCTTAGTTCATTTGT
>JASJEI010000102.1 GCA_030064795.1 Pleurocapsa sp. MO_226.B13
GTCGGAGGCATCCGACCACCACAGCCCCTCGGAAACCTCACGGGGCTTATGAAGGGCGGACGCAGGTTCCGCCCACAGCCCCTCCGCAACGCAGTGGCTCCCCAACATCCATTTTTTTAAGATTATCTATCTAGCTATTAATGAGAAATGGTATCACTTTTTCTTACTTTTTCTTACTATTTAATTATTAAAAAATATTTATCTTTATTCGCCTCTAAAAGATAATTTTTACTAAATACAATTTTCCAAAAACCAGCTAAATTACTCCTATAAATTTTTGTATATTTATATATATTTTTCTTTTTTTTATATCTTGTCGAGTAAAAAAATGCAAGTCAGGGTTTTAAATAATAACTATAGTCGATCGGACAAGATTAGATAAAAAATGGTTATTTCTGAGAGTAAAAATTAGAGATAAGACTTTGTGCTTGGGTTGAATAAATTATTTTTCGCGCTCACTTAGCTACTATATTGTAAGTCTATAGACGAGCGATAATCTTGTCTATCAATAAATAATATAAGTAAGTGATAAACAATCAGCGACAAAAAAAATGCCAGCTAATCTGTTTATAGCTACGGCACAAAACATTAAGCCGTTAATTTTAACTATTGTAGTTAAATTTTTTTTAGATAAACCTTTTACTAAAACTGTTAATATTCAACCAAAAGAAACTAAACATCAATTTGTAATCTCAAGAATTAATCAAACAGCTAAATTTGACTTAGAGCGAGCCAATCTGCCAATAACCTCCTGGAATGAAATTAGAGAATCAAAAAAGAGAGAAATCAGACTTCAGGGAAACAGAAATTTTGGTTCGATTGGTTCAAATTTAGGAGGATTAACATCTGGTGATGATATCGATGGTTCTTTGACTATGGAAATAGCTTTAAAATCTCATCAAGCTTTACTGAATTTAGCCAAAGTAAATTTTGAAGAAAAAATAATTGCTACTTTTATTAATCACCTTTATCATCCCAGTTTGCTTCAAACAGAAATTATTAATAATATTGTCAGATCTAGTGACAGCATAATTAAGATTGTTAGTTCTTTTGATATATCCGAGCCAAAAAAGATCCAACTAATAACTGCCGTCCGAGAAACGATTACCACCAGGGCCAAAATTCAATTTGAACTTCAAACAAATTTTAGCTCTCGAATTGAGTTACGTACTCGCTATTTTAAGATTCATTGGAATCTGAGACATTATTTAATCGAGATCGAAGCCACACCCAAAAAAAGTTCTGTCTAAGTTATAGTAGTCGAAGCAAAGGTTAAGATAACTAATATTTCTCGCAAAGGCGTTTATCCTCAAAGCGACGAGGACAAGTGCCCGTCGCATTGGGTGCAAAGAGGGCAGAGAGGTTTTAAAGATATCCTAATCTATTTTTACTTCATTTATAAAAAATTTAACTAATCAATTGAACCAAGTGCTTTGAGCATATTTTTTTGTGCCTCTGTCAAACCTGTTGTCCTTTTAATATTCATTCCCTCGTATATTTTGGGTGTTTGAAAAACTTTTAAACATTTTCCCGTTTCGATATTCCATAGTTTTACAGTTCGGTCGTGGCTACCACTAGCCAGAACATTTGATCGAGAACTAAAAGCAACTCCAAATACCGAATCTTGATGGGCATTGATGGTTTGAACGCATTTTCTCGTAGCTACGTCCCACAATCTAATCCTGCGATCGTTGCTACCGCTAGCAACTAAACTACCATCGGCATTAAAATCAAGAGAAATTATCAACTGAGTATGCCCCATTAAAGTGGCAAAGCATTCACCTGTATCTAGATGCCAGAGTTTAACCTTCCCATCTTCACTCCCCGTAGCCAGTAGATTTTGAGCGGGATGGTAAGCAATTGACCAAACCACCGCCTCATGTTGGAGAGTGCGATCGCATTTTTTGGTATTAAGATTCCATAATTTAACAGTTTTATCCATGCTGGTGCTAGCAATAACTGGTTGTCTAGCGGTGTTATGCAATTTATCCTCTGATAAAAAAACAACGTCTAAAGTAGAACCTTGATGTCCTGGTAAAATGCCGACTGGATTTCCCGTTTTTAGATCCCAACAGCGTAGTTTATTATCCCCACCAGAAGTCGCTAGAGTCTGGCCATCGGGACTAAAAGCAATAGACCAACACCAATTGTTGGCTTCCTCAATGGTTCTGATACATTCACCACTAGCAAGATTCCAGAGTTTAATTTGATAGTTATAGGTAACGCTGGCTAAAATCTTGCCGTCGGGACTAAATGCCACAGATTTAACTCTGCCTGGATGTTCTAATTCTTGATAATTTGCTGTAGAAATATTCCACAGTCTGACAACACCAGTTTCATTAGCACTAGCGACAATTTGACCGTCAGGACTAAAAGCAATCGACCAAACGCGATCGCTGTATCCCGCTATTACTCTCAAACATTTTCCTGTGAGAATATCCCAAATTCTGAGGCTGCCATCCTCGCTACTACTGGCTAAGATTTGACTTTTTGCGGCCAAAGAAATCGAAGTAATTCTAGCTCGATGTCCTTGTAAAACCCTAGTGCATCTAGCTTCTGGAATTTGCCAAAGTCGAATAGTTGCATCGATACTGCTGCTGGCGAGAGTTTTACTATCTGCACTAAAGTCAAGATCTTCTAGCTGTCCGTAATGACCTCGAAGATTAGCTTGCCATTGTTGAGTAGCAGTATTCCATAATCTAATCATCCCTTGAGGGGAACTTACAGCTAAAAATTGACCATTGGGACTAAATGCCAAAGAAATAGGTTGAGAGGTATCTGTAGGTATTTCTTGAAAACATAGATCGCTTGTGGTTTGCCAAATTGTGACACCTTTGCCTAGATTGGCAACCGCAAGCAACTTGCCAGCAGGATGAAAAGCTAAAGCAGAAACCAGAGTAGGATTTTTCCCTTGAAGAGTAATAATTTCTGCTCCTGTCTTAACCCGCCAGAGTTTGATTTTGCCATCTTCGCTACCACTAGCTAATACCGTACTATCGGGACTAAATGCCAAAGCCCAAATAGAGCCTTGATGTCCTGATAGAATCTGGAGACATTGACCAGTAGCAACATCCCATAATCTGACGGTGCGATCGCTACTACCACTAGCAATAATCTTGCCATCGGGACTAAAAGTTAATGTCCACACGGGAGGAGCATCATGTCCTGGCAAAGTCAGGATCTGTTTACCTTCGGGCATTTGCCAGATTTTGATTCGCTCATCGTCACCTGTTGCTAAGAGTTTTTCATCGGGACTAAAATCTACTGCAAAGATACATCCCATCTTGTGGGCAAATACTGAATTGGCGAGATCGGCATGGGCAAAATTAACTCCTTGCAAGTTTATGCCTCTAAAATCTGCTTGCCATACCTGGAGATGAGAGAAGTCCCAGCCTGCTAGATCTACTTTGAGATACTTAAGCAGATTGATAATATTTCCTACCGCATATTCTGCCTCGATTGAGTTTGCCAGGCGCAACTGTTGGAGGATATCTTGTAACTGCCGTTCGATTTGATGTTTTTCTTTAAGGCTAAAAAACAGTTGTTCTAAAACTGGTTGGAGAATTAAACGGACTTGAATTTCTCGCAGATAATCTTTATCTTGGGCTTTAATTAGGGGGTGGGTTCGGAACAGATCGATCTCACCAGTACTAATTTCTCTGACAAACACATCGATGAGTTTTTCAGTAATATATTCCATAACTACTGGCTGTTGAATAAACCCAGCATTACTGACTTCAATCAGCGATCGCCTTTGCAAAGATTCCATAGTTTCTAGCAACTGGCGGGGAGGAATTGTCGGGACATAATCTCGTCTTAACTGAGACAGCGTTACCCATTCTCGATTGATTGCCAACCAGTACATCACGGCTCGTTCTTGTTGACTGAGGCGAGCGAACTGCTGTTCTAGTAAGTCCCAAATATCGCCAAAGATAATTAATCCTTGGGTTAAAAACTCGCCCACATCTCCATTGAATAGGTATTTTATAGTCGTAGCTGCTATTTTAAGAGCGAGAGGGTTGCCTTGATATAGTTCCACTAATCGTTGAGAGTCGGCGATCTGTTTTGTTTTGAGTACCGCTTGGGCTGCGGTAACCGATAATCCTGATAGTTGAAGCGATCGCACTACTTCTCCTTCTCTGCTGCTCATCCCAATTGGTTGCTCGCGACTGGTAATAATCAAGCAGCTTTGATGATTTTCATCAGCTATACGACGCAAGAGTTGTCCATAGGCTTCATAACCCGAACGATAACTACCGCCTGTTTCTCCACTGCGTAAGATTGATTCTAAATTATCTAAAATCAGCAGACAACGAGTATTAGCCAGATACTTCATCAAACAAGCAATATCGGCATCTGTTGAATCTAGAATTTTGACTTGTTGTTGCCCAGAGACAAATAAAATTAGCTCGGATATTATTTCGATAAAAGATGGTGCATTTCGCAAGCTGCGCCAGATCGTATATTTAAATTCTCCTGCAATATCTCTGGCTAATTTCGAGGCGATCGCTGTTTTACCTACTCCTCCCATACCTGAGATATTGACCACCCGCGACTGTCGCTCCAAAATCCAGCTTTTGCACTGACTCAGTTCTGATTCTCTACCAAAAAAAGTTTGAACATCAATAGCATCCCCCCAATCTTGACGCGGTTGCATCGGTAGCCTGGGAAAATCAATAGCCTGAGAATGATCGCCCAATCTAATTTCTTGTTCTTGACAATAGCGATCTAAAACGTTGCGGATATTGCTTTTAGTAACCTTTTTATTTAGAACCAAAGAAAGCGATCGCCATAATTTCGCTCCCGTTTGTTTGATGTAGTCTCGGTCGTAACCAGAGCGATCGGCAATCTCCTGGTAAGAAAGACCTAAAAGAGACTGGCGCAAAACAGTTTCTTGCGTATCGGATAAGTTTTGCTCGTGAATACTATTTTGGAGTAACTTATCGACTAGAAAAACTGCTTCTTTTGAATCCATGGATATTGACTTATCGTGTTGCTTGCCGTTCACAAGTAAAGCAAATTTGTTTCACCATATTTATTTTGAACCACGCTCAAAAAAAAAGTCACTATATGTCACTTTTACTTACCGATCTCTATCAGTCCAATGCTGTATTATTTAAATTCTAGATACTAGATAGTTATCTATATCTCAAATTGCTCAATTTGTATTATGATTTATAAAATATCTCAATTTACCTGAGATGGCTGTAATAAAATAGTACTTAAACAGTTCAAAATAATCATAATAACTATCCCAAAATAATAACAATTTGGTTTTAGATAAACTGTTCAATTCATACCTCAATATTGGTGGCTGCTAATGGCAGTCGCTTTTTTTTGGGTTGAAACGTTAGGGGCGATCGGCTTATGCTTCTAGTAGTAATGTGTCAAGCTTAATTTGAAAAATAGATAGATCGTAGAGATGCAACCGATCGTAGAGACGTAATATATTACGTCTCTACAGGGTTTGACGATTTAACCGATAAGTATTCTATGTAAACATATGTATTTATACTCATTGACAAGCAAAATAGGAGCATTATGCGATCGCCCGCTTAAATATACAAATACAACACAAGTTCGCTTTGCAAATGAGAAAGATTATCATTTGTATCCGAACCTATTCCAATTTCTAATAGTTGGAAATAATTGAAATAACAAGACCAATAAATCTACTCTGGGTAAAAAAAGCGATGTCTTCGACTTGCGTCGCGCTTAGGCAACCGTAATCGCGCTTTGCTCAACAAGCAGACAAAAAAAAGGACGGAAATAGCTCCGTCCTGAAGTTAATTAATTGAATTAAGAAAAAGCGATCGTTTATACGGCTACAGTTTCGTGTTTTAGTGCTTTAAACTTATCCAAAAGACGATCTGCCCAGTATTTAACGTCGTAAGTAGTGACAGTTTGATACATTTTAGACATCCGCTCTTTTTGTTCTTCAGGAGACATAACCAGAGCCTGTTCGATCGCTCGATCCATGCCATCAAGAGAATAGGGATTAGTTAAAATTGCTTCGGGCAACTCGACTGCTGCGCCGACAAACTCAGAAAGGACTAACACACCATCTTCGCCACCATGGGCGACAATATATTCTTTGGCTACTAGATTTAAGCCATCTCGTAGAGGAGTTGTCCAGCAAATATCAGCGGCCTTATAGTAAGCAATTAGATGGGGTAATGGCATTGGCTGAGTAAATAATCTAATTGGCATCCAGTCTAGTTTGCCATAGCGACCATTAATTTGACCGACTAACTGCTCAATAGTGCTTTGAGCGGTTTTATAAACTCTCATGCCAGCAGCAGCCGGTACACAGGTCATTACAAAGCTAACTTTTTTATGTAGGTCGGGACGACGTTCCAATAAGCGTCCATATGCTGCTAGTTTTTCTTCATTACCTTTAACGTAGTCCACTCGTCCAGCAGCAATAATCAGTTTTTTACCGCTAAGTTCTTCTTTAATTTGGTAGATGCGGTTTTTAGTTTCTGTCTTCTCCAAGATTGACTGAATAAATCGAGGATTTGTCCCTACAGGAAACGCATCAATATTTACTACTTGACCCTTGTAGCTTAATTGAGTTGTCATTTCAGGTTCAGCCAAAGCAACACCAACAGGTGTCATATGTCCATCTACTGCTTCTTGCTTGAGGATTTCCACTGGCTTGAGACTGCGAACGACATTGACAAAATTCTCAGAATAACGAGGGACATGAAAACCGACAATATCGCAACAAAGCAGACTCTCTACGATCGCATTACGCCAGGGTAAGATGTTGAATACATCGACGGAGGGGAAAGGTGTGTGGTGGAAAAAGGCAATCCGAGCATCGGGTTTTCGTTCTCGAATATACTGCGGTGCTAGCCAGAGATTGTAGTCATGAATCCAAATTAAGGCATCCTCAGCAACCTCTTCACAAGCAGCTTCTGCAAAGAGACGATTGATATTTTTGAAGTTTTCCCATTCAGCAGTTTCGGAAGTGAAGTGATAGGGGAAAGAATGGAGAATCGGCCAAAAAGCCTCTTTGGAAGTAATGTGGTAAAACTGCTTTACTTGTTCGTCGTCTAGAGGAATACGTCTAACATTGTAATTTGCTTCTCCTTCGATATTAACTCGTTCCTCAAAGCTATCTTTTTGGTCTTCGTTTACCTGTTTCCAGGCAATCCAAGTCCCTTGGTTTACATCAGCAAAGAAACTTTTAAGAGTTGGAACAATACCGTTAGGGCTTTTTTTGGGTACATAATGAATTTTGCCATCTTTGATTATTTCGTCATGAGGTTCGCGATGATAGAGGATAACTAAAGATGATTTCATGATTTTTGCTTATTATATTGATTATCAAGGGCGTATCTGACAGACCGATTGGGCAATCTCGTTTGAAGCCAACCCGATGCAAAATTTAAAAGCACTAGGATTTTAAATTTATTTTCTGTAAGATATTGAACTAGTAAATCAGGATAGATCGGGTATAGAGAGTTTTAGACTATTAAGTTCAGACCGAACAAATTTCTTTTGGTTAGCTGAATTAATATTTCTTGTTAAAAGAATTTTTCCCAACCAAAAACTATTAAGTTGCTACCTCTAACCAAAATTGCGAGCCTATCAGCTGATAATATAGCTATTGCTACTTCTCAGTTGACAAAGGCAGAAATTTTGATTGTGGTTTGACTAATATTCAATTTCTGATGGAGTATTAACTCCTAAACTATGTAATCCTAATTAAATAAGCTAACTTTCAGCATCTATCGTAAGTAGACTTGACAAATATGCTGTTTATAACTAGTTGGCAAATATTAGTCGGATTTATTTGAATCCTACACTAATTAGTGTACCAATCCCAAGTTAGTTGATTATCGAGGTCGTAAATCCTCCAGTCAACAAGGGAGATTGTTTAAGCTTAAGGAAATTTAAAAAGTTAGAGCAAAGAGTTGCCGTGTTTTCTGACATACATCAGAATGAACTAAGGGAAAAATGCCAACTATCCAAACAGCAGAGAGAATTGCGTGAAAGTAACAGTAGATACATCCATTAGACTAGTCCCTGGAGAAACAGGAAAATTATTAGCTTGGGCATCAGGTTTAGAAGGTTCAAGTAATACTTATTTAGAGCAAACCAAAGCATTGGCTCGTAAATTGGGAGCATATTATCGACCCGATGGACTGACGGAAATAGGCTTCTGGGTACCAGGTTTGATTAGGGATGTATTGCACGAACGAGAAATTTATTTAGAGGTTTTTACCCCCTTAGAGCCAATTAATTGGCAAGAAAAAGAACAAAGCATTAAATTCAAACGCGATCGCTTGTACTTAGAGCAACAGGGAGAGTTTATCTGGGGGGTAGTCTCTGGGATGCAAGCAGGTAACCGCGAACAGGCTGGTTCTTTTTATTGGTTGCGCTACGTAGATCGTGCAGAAAAACTGCGGACAATTCGCGATTTAGTTCCTGCTTCTTTGCCCTATGGTATTTTTGCTCCCGCCGAACTATACGATCTCGATAGCCTTCAGGCTAATCGGACCGATTTAGCCTATTTAGAGCGTACCGCTAAATCTCACGACCCGATGATTAAAATTCCTCGTGTCAGCGACCCCAGAAATATTTTACAGATTCATGTGGGGACTGCTTCTGCTGAAGGGACGATCGCGGGGTTGACTAGAGTTTATCAAGATATCGCTCAAAAACTGACGACAGGTCAACCTCTGACCCCTAGCGAACAAAACTATGTCGGTTACGATGCGATCGAGCTGTTGCCTACCGAACCGACTATTGAATATCGCGATGAATACAGTCCTGAAAGTGAGTTCTTTGCTTTTGTGGGCGAGGATGACGAGAACGATTTAGTTGAAATCGAACTATTTAAACCCAACACTCAAGATTGGGGTTATGATGTGCCTATTCTTGGCTCTAGTACTACCAACCCCGCACTTCTCGCTACTTTACGTCCTGATGAAGTAGTCGATTTTATTGCTACCCTGCATAATTTTCCCACCCATCCGATTCAGCTAATTTACGATTTGGTTTACGGACACGCCGATAACCAAAGTGAATTGTTGATTGCCAGAGAATTCCTCAAAGGCCCTAATATGTACGGTCAAGACCTGAACCATCAGCTACCAATGGTCAGGGCAATCTTGCTGGAAATGCAGCGACGTAAGCTGGATACAGGGGCAGATGGGATCCGCATCGATGGCGGGCAAGATTTTCGCTTCTTTAATCCCCTCTCAGGTAGGGTAGAACAGGACGATGCTTATTTATTGGAAATGAGCAATATTGTCCAAGATATTCAAGGACATAAGCGACTAATGTTTACCATCTTTGAAGATGGTCGTCCTTGGCCGGAGGAAGGTTGGGAAGAAAAATCTACCTACCGCGAATTGATCGAACTCAAGCCAGAGTCCTATCAATGGGGCCCCTTGATTTTTGCCCACAATACTCCCAGTCTCAAGGGTTTTTGGGAAAAGAAATGGTCGAGAGTAATGGAAGTGATGACCATAGGAGACAGTTGGATTACTGGCTGTGGCAACCACGATACAGTACGTCGAGGCAATCAGATTAATTCTAAGGAGGCAATCAACTGGCATTTAGGCAAGACTTTACCCGAAGTACTACACAATGCCTACGATAACCCAGCGGTGACAATGTGGGTCAATTGCTTTAGCCCAGGATTACCGATGGACTTTCTTAACACGACGATGCACGCTCCTTGGTTGTTTTTTCGTAACACCGACGAGCAGTATGGGGTCAAGGTAGTCTCGGAAGAGGTAGGTTTTTTAGATTGGCAAATCGACTCCAACTTATATCGCCAGCCCCATTGTTTCCCTCGCCTCAAAACTTTAGGCTTCAAACAGTTAAAACAAGTCAAACAGTTTGGCAGTGCCTTACATCACGCCATGATTCAGCAGGATTACAATCTAGCAGAGGTAGTAGAAGTACTACAAAGATGTACTAATCCCGATACCCACTGTATTGAAGACTTGTCACCGTTAGTGGAGTTGATGCGCGGGGGAATGGTACGTTTCCTCAAAAAACTGGATGAAGATCGTCTTAAAGGTTTCGCGCTGATGTTCATGGAAGATTGCTACCAAGTTTGTAATGTAGCTAATTACGAATCTCAAGTAGATACTGCGAAAGCTAAATTCAATTTGACTACCAGAGAATTTCGTCATCGCTATTCTTGGTTAGCTCAGAATATTGGCGAAAAAGATAGCTTCGAGAAGATTAGTGAAAGAGAAAGAACTATTGTCTATGGCATCCGCCATAATCCCCAGAAACAAGAAGAAGCAGTGGCAATGGTCGCTAATTTTGAAGGAGATGCCATCAAGCTCGATCTCGGAGAAATTTTAGACATCGATTTAGCCCAATGGCAAGTTGCGATCGCCACTCCAAATTTGAACGTAGAAGATTTGACTAATGTTTCCTTGGCTAACTCTCAAGGTTTAGTGTTAATTCGTTCTACCTAGTCAATGGGACGGCTATACTAAGCGCGTTTGCCACTTTCGCCGTTGATAACAGCAGAAGTAATTAAATGGGCTAGTCTTAAGGCTTCGGGGACATTTCCTTTATCTGTCAGGCGTTGTAAGATTCTGGCTGTAACTGCTGCTGTTAACCCACAAACTTGAAAATAGAAGGGTGGATAAACGTGAATTTTACCTGCTGCTGCTAAAATCCGTAATCTTTTTTCTGGCTGAGGTAAACAAGAAATTGCTGCTTTCATTTTCTCCAGTTTAGGAATTCTTCTCATCACAGCAACACAGGGTAATTGTAGTTGTTGACTTAAATTGGGTAAATCGATCAAATTCAAACCGCCCATACTGATCCCATCCAACAGCACCAAATGTATTTGAGGATGAAATTTACTCTTCAAAACCATTTTTGCCAACCGTTCGGTGCTATTCCAGCCATCAGTTTCTATATGTCCCCACAACATTCCTTCAAAACGAGTCAGGCTACAAACTACTCCAGCGACGGCAACGGGCTTAGTAGTATGACGTACAAACGGTGCATCATCAAAACCGATCGCTCGAATCTGGCGATTATGACGCAAAAGAAAGTCGAGTTTATCTTCATTCATGTATTAAATTACATTTTGCCAATATTGGTATTTTATAGTCTTATAAATGGCGATCGGCCTGACCAGGGCTTCTGCCCTCTGCCTTTCAACTTCTGCCTTCTTTTGACGACCAGAATAAATCTAAGAGCTAATAACTTTTACAATAGATTTACTTGAAGATCTTCATATTTAATCTAAATGAGTGATAATTGGGATTCATCGCGGGTAGAGCAAAAAATTAGCATTAATTTTAAACATGATGAAACTCTACGTTTGGCAATGATTCATCCTTCCTATGCCAAACAAATCAACGAACCAGAGATAGATAATCAGCGTTTAGAGTATCTCGGTGCGACAATTTTGAATTTGGTTATCGTCGATTATATTTTCAGGAATTTTGCTCATTTTCAAATAGGAAAACTTAAAGCTTTACGAGACAAATTGAGCGAAACAGAGAGATTGACTCAGCTTTGGTACGATCTTCAGCTTGGTGAAGCCTATCCCTTTTTGGGCTTAAAAGAAGAACGACATCGCCTGCGAGTTAAACAAAATAATCCTTTTGAGAAAGCATTCAAAGCCTTAGTAGGCGCGATCTATATCGATCGCGGTTTTTCTCAGGCGCGAAACTGGCTGCATAAACATTTGATTGTGCCGTTATTAAAACGCTATCTCAAACCAGAACTAGAACATAATCCCTCAGCAAAACAATTAGAGTTTTTAGGAGACGCTTTATTTGAAGCAGTGGCGGTAGATTATTTATATCGTCATATTTTGCAAGCAAGTCCCAGTAAATTAAAATCCCTAGCCAGAAAGCTAACTTCTAAAGATAGCCAAAGTAAATATGTCCAACAGATCCCCGATCTAGCTTGGTCAGAAATTGTCCCAACCGAAAGTAAACCTAAATCTTGGAAAACCTTGCTAGCAAAAGTATATCTACAGTTAAACGAAGAAAATAGTAAAAGTAGCTGGCGTAAAACTAGCAGCTGGGTTGCCGAACACTGCTTTGACGATGATGAAATTATGGAACAGGCTATTTCTCTCTTGCTTAAAGATGGTAAACCTCAAAAATGGATTATTCACAAGGTGATGGGTTTTCCTAGCAATAAATACAATGAGGGACGAGAAAAGTTTCATCAGTTAGTCAATAGAACTAAATAAGCAGATTTTAGCCGTCTCAAAATTTGACAGACTAGTAAGAGCGATCGCATCGCTAATTTTTTGCTGACCAAAATATACAAATTACGCTTCATAATGGTTTGGGTTGCTAACGCCAGAAATTTCTATCGGACAATCTTTTGATTTGCTATTGAGCTAATGAACAGTGAAGCAATATATCTTAGATTAAGCTCTCAAAATGATGTACCTTGTTTATATACATAAATAATTTCGCAACTTGGATTTGCAATTCGATTTAAAAAATCTTTTTGAAAAAGTTTTTTCTTGTCAGGATAAGTATTGAGAGAAGAATTATCTAGTTTTAATCACAAAAAATAGGTTAAAGCGACATCACATTTCAATAAGCACCTTTGTTACCTCGTTTATGAATCTCGATAGCTTAAAACTTTATACTCCGATCTCTGGTTTACCATTTCCCAAAACCTATCGAGGCAAAATTATGCTGATAGCATTTATTGGTACTCACATACCTTTAATTGCTCTAATCGTTTATGCGGTTTTTTCCTATATGTCTTCATGGGAAACGATTATCTCAACGCTTATAGTTACTTTGATTGCCACCTTAGTAGGTACGGCAGCAACTCTGTATGTTTTACATCATCTCCTCTCACCAATAACCCTTACTTCTAAAACCCTACGCCAATATCTGAAACTAAAAAGGCGAACTGACTTACCCACCCATTTTCGGGATGAGGTGGGTACTTTGATGGCAGATACCAACCGAACTTTGAAACAACTAGACGAGATCGTCAACCATTTGACCGACTATGACAACTTAACAGGACTTCCAAATCGAGAATTATTTCAAACTCAGCTTCTGCAAGCCATCTCGGATAGAGAAAACCAACAATTTGCTCTAATTGTTTTAGATATTAATAGCCTCAAAGAGATCAACAGCACGTTAGGACGTAGATTTGGAGATTTGTTACTTAGAAAAGTCGCTCAAAGAATAATTAATTATACAGAATCAGAGATGTAGTAGCGCGATTTGGGGGTGACGAGTTTGCGATTTTACGCACCAATATTACTAATTCTGACAGTCTAATTACTTTCTCCAATCAATTGCTCAATAGTTTATCCCAGCTATTTTCTCTCTACGGGAGAAAAATTCATTGTGCTGCTAAAATTGGCATTACTACCTATCCCTTGGATGGCGATCGCATCGAACAATTATTACAAAACGCAGATACAGCTATACATCAGGCAAAATAGCAGGATCTAAACACCTATCAATTTTATTCTCCAGCGATTGATGCTCAACTCAAGCGGATTTTAGCGATCGAGGAAAATCTCCGTTATGCTCTCGAACGAGAAGAATTTTCTATTTACTATCAACCCCGCATCGAAGTCGCCACTAATCGTTTGGTAGCAGTAGAAGCTTTGTTGCGTTGGCAAAATTCCGAACTGGGTTGGGTTTCTCCTGCTGAATTTATTCCCATCGCCGAAGAAACCAATTTGATTATCCCCATTGGTGAATAGATACTCTACAATGCTTGTCTGCAAAATAAACAATGGCAACAAGAAGGAGTAGCCTTTGTGCGAGTCTCGGTAAATCTTTCTATCTGTCAACTCAAACAAGCTGGGTTGGTCGAAACCATCGAACGCATTTTAAGGGATACAGATTTAGATGTTGCTTATCTAGAACTTGAAATTACTGAAAGCTTGTTAGCTAAAAATATGGACAAGGCGATCGCCATTCTTCAAAAATTAAGACAAAGGGGTATATCTATTGCTCTAGATGATTTTGGCACTGGTTATTCATCTTTGAGTTATTTGCAAAAATTACCGCTTAATACCCTAAAAATAGATCGTTCATTTGTCACTAATATCGCTTGTAGTCATTACGATGCTGCGATCGCCAAAGCGATTATTGCCCTCGCTCAAAGTCTAGAATTAAATATTACTGCCGAAGGAGTCGAAACTCAATCCCAGTTGGAGTATTTGCAAGATCGGGGTTGCCATGAAGTTCAAGGTTATTATTTTGCTCGTCCCTTACCTGGCGATCGCGCTAGAGATTTTTTGCTAACCTATGACGCTCGATAAATTTTATTACTCACTGATGTTACGGACTTGTAAGGCTTTAATGTAAATACGACTTCGCAAAGCAAAATGATTGATTTTGTGTTTCAATTTTGATTATCATTTACATTTAGTTACGGGGCTTTCAGAGGCCAGCATTCTATGGGAAGCATCAATGTTTGGAGAAGTCACCAAACTAGCGCGATTCAATCTACTTAAGTAGATGAACAATTGAGATTTTAGTAAGCATCTATGAAAGTTTTATCTCCTTATGGCAAAGATGTTCTTGCCGAGCTGAAGGATATCTACGGCTTTGATTCTGTAGAGTCAGCAACAAAATTTGTGATTCGTCATCTTCAGCAACAGTATCAGTTTCGAGCAATCGAAGTTGAGACGCTGCATGTTGCTTACGGGTTAGTCGCGAAACTCAAAGCTGATGGCGAGATTTATCATCTCAAATTTGCTTCACGCAGTATGCACGACAGTCCAGATCAACTGTTTCCCTGGCTAGACTATGCGCGAAAGCGTGGAGTCTTAGTCCCTGAAGTGATTTCTGCTATCAATGGCAATTGGTATTCGTCTCCGCTAGAGAACATAGACTCAGACTATGACATCGTTTATTTGATGCGAGATGTTCCAGGAAAGCCCATGAAACAAGCAAATGAATCATTATTGCAACAGTACGCAGAGGCTATGGCTCAGTTCCATCGTGTTGGTTTTGAGTATCCTCATTCGGTGTTAGGGATAGATGAAACAGGGGTAGATGAAACTTGGAGAGACAAATGGTCAGATTGCCATGTGTTATCGAGTGAACTGAAAGATTCCCCGCTGATATCACAGGAACTTTTGTCAGAAGCGATGCAACTAATTAAGAAGACAGAAGTGTGTAAGTTGACACAAACTATTCTTCACGGAGATTTTCGATTCTGTCATGTTTTCTTTGAAGACAATATTTTAAGTGGTCTTATAGATGTGGATGAATCAACACAGGGAGAACGGTTAATTGAGTTGTGTTACGGGTTAGTTAGCGGCTCTTCGCCTGAAGGTGGGAGTTTCTTAACCTTTGAACAGCTCCGAAGCACTCTAGCAATGTATCATCAATGCTTACCATTGAGCGAAGCCGAGCAGTCAATTCTTAAAGGAGCTTTTGCCTGGGCATTTCTTGAGACCCTCTGCGGTCTGTCTGAAATTAAAGCCACCAAGGAAGATATCGATAAGACACAAACCATTTTGCGCGCTGTACTTAAAGCTTCAACAGAAGATTTATTATGCGCGGGTTAACAAGTCGATAAAACAGACGATTAAGAGCTTCTGGTGGAGTCGCTAAAGTTAGATCTTGCCACTTATCATAATCGTTATCTTAAATTGCCATTAGGCATCTTCTAAGCCGTCTCCTACGGTACATTCCCATAGCTGCTTTTCATAGTGAAATTCGGGATCGTTTTCCCGATCTATATATGCTTGTTCTAATAGCTTATCTGCTTCTATTTGCTGCTGTTGGGCAATCAAATCGTTGATATAAGCACTACGATTATTGGTTTTAGCTACTAAATACTCATACACAGAGTCTTCTAAACTGATAGTTATTTTACGGGTCATCTTAGTAATAATATTTAGTATTACTATTTAATCATACCAAACTGAGTAGTAAGTATTTTGAAGCGATCGCTTTTGGAACTGATTTACTCGTCTTGATTGACTGATAAATTAGTCTTGGTTGTTCCAGTTAATCCAGCAAAATCAAACAATTCTGTATCTGCTAACTGAGATAGAGAGATGTTTTGCAGACTACGAAAAATAATGTCAATTCTCCCTGGAGATTCTCTTTCCCAAGTCTGTAACATTTCCTTAATTTTGGCTCGTTGTAAATTTTCCTGACTACCACACAGATTGCAAGGGATAATGGGAAAATTTCTAGTATTGGCATAACGAATAATTTCTTTTTCCGAACAATAAGCTAACGGGCGAATGACAATATTTTTACCGTCATCACTTAGTAGCTTGGGTGGCATGGCTTTAAGTTTGCCACCATGAAACATATTGAGAAATAGAGTCTCGACAATATCATCTCGATGATGTCCCAAAGCAATCTTATTGGCACTCTCTTCTTGGGCTACCCGATAAAGAATACCGCGACGCAAACGGGAACATAAACCGCACATAGTTTTCCCTTCAGGAATAACTCTAGTAACGATGCTATAGGTATCTTCTTCGACAATGCGATAGGGAATCTTTAATGAGGCTAAATACTCAGGTAGTATGTGTTCGGGAAAACCTGGTTGTTTTTGATCGAGATTAACTGCCAATAGCTCAAATTGAACTGGTGCTTTGCGCTGCAAACTAAGCAACATATCCAGCATGGTATAGGAATCTTTACCCCCAGACAGACATACCATTACCCGATCGCCATCTTCAATCATTTGATAATCGGCGATCGCTTTTCCTACCTGTCCCCGCAACCGCGCCTGGAGTCTTTTAAAATTTTTAGAAGTACGAGTTTTAACAGCTTCCATAATATAGGCTTTGAGTTAACTTTGTTTAAATTTACTATTTTTATAGCTATTAGCCCTTAGCCATTGCAAGACAAACCAGTCTTGGCAAGCCGCATTTTACTGTTACGGTGGTTGTTTCCCTCAATAAGCGTCTGTCGAGGACACCTATTAGCCACTAAATATAAATCCTAGTTTAGAACAATTATTTATCTGTCTAGTCAAAAGGAATAAGTTAATATTAAATTTTGTAATACGTTATACTCACTAAAAATAAATCAAAGTGTTGCAATTAGACTTGCACTTACCCGATCGAAATAACGATTCAAAGCTAATAGCTACACACAGTCTCATTTTGTAGCACTAATTAAAACCAAGAGCGATCGATGGATAGAAAACAAGTAGAAGCTAGAGCAATATTATTAACCAAAGTTGGCAGTCATAGTTACGGAATTAATACTGCTAGTTCAGATGTAGACTATAAAGGAATTTTTGTTGCGACTAAAGAGTATTATTTAGGATTAAAAAATATCGAACAAAAAGACAAGGGATGGAATGAGAATTCGGAACGCTTTCCTGTTTTGAATGGAGTCAAGGATTTAGTATTTTACGAGCTAAGGAAGTATCTAAAACTAGCTAAAGATGCCAATCCTAATATTTTGGAGTTGTTGTTTGAGAGTAATGAATTCTATCAATACCTCCATCCTGTAGTCGGACAAAAGCTAATCGAAAATCGCGAGTTATTTTTGAGCAAAAAAATTAAGTATAGCTATTCTGGTTATGCCTATGCTCAGATTCGCAAAATCAAGAGTCATCGTAAGTGGCTACTAAATCCACCTAGTAAAAAACCCTCCGCCGAAGACTACGGTTTAACCGATAAAACAGCACTGGATAAGTCAGAAGAAAAAGCGTTTATTACTTTCTTGTGGATGTTAATCAAAGATCGGATCGAATACATGGAGGAACAACAAGAACTGTATAATTTGATTAGCGATCGCATTGATTTTAAAGGTGTAATTAATAATAACCAATTACCCCAGGAGTTTTATCCCTATATCCAAAATTTAACTAAAGCCTCGGATCGATATATGGATCTGCTGCGTCGGACTCAAGAATATCGTAAAGATTTACACTATTGGAAAAGTTATCAAGCTTGGCTCAAAAATCGCAATCCCCAACGTGCAGAGTTAGAAGCAAAATGTGGTTTCGACGCGAAGCACGCAGCGCACTGTATTCGTTTGGTGCGAATGGGAAACGAAATCTTGACTACAGGAAAGGTGAATGTAGATCGTCGTCGTATCGATGCGGAGGAGTTATTAGAAATTCGTTTGGGTAATGTTAGTTACGAGGTGGTTTTGGAGGAAGCAGAAAGACTATTTGCTCAACTAGATCGTAGCTACGAGATCTCAACCTTGCCTTATAAAGTTGACTTTGAGAAAATAAATCAATTGGCAATGGAATTAGTCGAGGAATTTCCAATAAATTAAATTTGTTAGTAGAACCGCAATCGCTCGAACTCTTTCTTATACCAAATCCTATTTACATAGAATACTTATCGGTTAAATCGTTAAACCCTGTAGAGACGTAATATATTACGTCTCTACAATACTCAAACAGAATTGCTAAATAAAGTTTTGCCACTATTAGGATCGAAGATAAAGAGTTTGTTTGGATTGAATTTTACTAAAATGCGATCGCCTTTTTGACCTTGCCAAACCCCATCCGCCAGTAGATTAAGACTCTGGTTAGATTCTGGTGCATTGGCTTTAATCAGAGTTTCTTTACCTAAAGGTTCGACTACATTTACCTGGAGTACTAAATAGTCATCATTCTTAGTTTCTGATTCCAAATTACACAGGCTGATATGTTCGGGACGAATACCAAGGTCGAATTTTTGACCCTGAGTAGGTTGGAGTTGCTTTAAAGTTGCTGCATCTAGCTCGATCGCTCCCTCGTTAAAGATAATCAATCGCTTATTGTCATAGGTTACGGGCAAAATATTCATGGGAGGATTGCCCAAAAACCCTGCAACCATACTATTGATTGGTTGAGTATAGATAGCTTGGGGAGTGCCTATTTGCTGTACTTTACCATCGTGCAGGACTACTATACGATCCGCCAAAGTCATTGCTTCTACCCGATCGTGGGTAACATAAATCGTAGTAATACCAACTCGTTGATGTAGCTGTTTTAATTCTGTTCTAGTATCATCTCGCAATTGAGCGTCTAAATTAGATAGAGGTTCGTCTAATAAAAATACCTGGGGTTTGCGAGCGATCGCTCTACCCAAAGCTACTCGCTGTTGTTGTCCCCCCGATAGCTGTTTGGGTTTGCGTTTGAGTAAATGTTCGATATCCAAAGAGCAAGCCACTTCCCGAACCCTTCTAGCGATCGCCTGATTGTTTTCTCCCCGCATTTTCAAGCCAAAAGCCAAGTTTTCCGCCACGCTCATATGGGGATAAAGAGCATAGTTTTGAAAGACCATTGCCACGTCTCGCTGTCTGGCTGGTACGTGATTAACTAAGCGATCGCCAATATATAGTTTGCCACTAGTAATAGATTCTAATCCCGCGATCGTTCTGAGTATAGTCGATTTACCGCAACCCGACGGCCCAACCAAAACCCAAAAAGCGCGATCGGGAATCTCAAAAGTAATATTTTGAATCGCGGTAACATTACCAAATTGGCGAGTAATCTCCTGTAAACTAACTTGAGCCATAAAATAACTTGGATGTAAGGTATAAGTTCGATCGTAATACTGATAGCTCTTAGTCATTGGTGACAAGTTAAGAAAATGTATAACTTATCAAGTCTATGAAAAAGACAGATTGAAATTGAATTAGGGCGATCGCCACAAGGTCTTTCAAAACCGAGCGCTCATTACTCATTACTGCCAAAGTTCGTCAATTTTGATGTGTTGAGTATTTGTTGGGTGTCGAGCTACAAAACCCTATAATAATGTTCTACCGTAGGAAAAGGAGCGTAAAAATGATGCAAGAGTTCTCTCCAGGTTTGATATTGCTCTGATTGTCTAAAACCTATCGTATGATCTTCAACTGTTTGCCAATTGACCAATAATAAATAACGATTATCGACTTCAAGACATTTTTGTAAACTATGGTCAATATATCCTGGCATAGCAGCAATAATGCTCGATGCTTCCTGGAAAGCAGCTTCAAACTCTTGATTTTGATTGGGTTTTATATTTAATATTGCTACTTCTAAAATCATTCTTCTGACTTCTGACTTCACCTAAACAGGTAATCCTTCTAAAGTATTAGCCAAAAACTCAGTCCGACAAGCGTGACGTTGAATTTTGCCACTCGAAGTTTTGGGAAGACGACCAGGTTTTAATAATAGGGTGGTGTATACCTGCAAGTCGTGATTCTTAGCAATTTCACGTCGAATCAATTGAGTCAAATCTTTTACCCCAATAAGATCTGAACTGCCATTACCATTAGACTTAGCATTAGAACGATTGCTAGTCCAGTACCGTCGTTCCACTTCTGCCAAAACAACTAATTTCTCTTCTCCTTGAAGATCGACAGAGAAACTAGCAACACAACTCGGTCTAATCCAAGAACTTGTCTTTTCTACAGTTTTTTCGATATCTTGGGGATAGTGATTTCGCCCTTTGATCACGATCGTATCTTTGAGACGACCAGTAAAAAACAACTCTCCGCGATCGAGAAAGCCGAGATCTCCCGTTCTTAAAAATGGCCCTCGATCGCTATCCTGAAGATAGGCATTAAAAGTTTCTGTTGTAACTTGGGGTTGTTTCCAGTAGCCTTGGGCAACACTGGCACCAGATACCCAAATTTCTCCTACTTCTCCTGGCTGGCAGCTAACTAAAGTTTGAGGATTGGCGATCGCAATTTCTTGATCGAATAGACTTTGACCGCAGCTGACTAAAGTACGACTATGAGGTTCGTCAGCCTCAGCAGCCACAATTTTATTTTGTTCCAAAGCTTTTGCCTTGACAGTTTTTGCCACTACCGCGCTATTTTTTGACCCTCCAGAAATAATTAAAGTTGCTTCAGCCATACCATAACAGGGATAGAAAGCTGAAGGATCGAATCCATAAGGGGCAAAAGTCTCGGCAAATTTATTCAGTGTCTCGTAGCTAATTGGTTCTGCGCCATTAAAAGCGACTTGCCAACTGCTGAGATCTAATCCTGTTAATTGTTCTGGTTTAAACTTACGGATACACAAATCGTAAGCGAAATTTGGACCTCCACTAGTAGTTGCCCGTTGGCGAGAAATTGCCTTCAACCACCGCAGGGGATTTTGTAAAAACATTAGGGGTGACATTAAAGTAACGGGAAATCCTCCATAGAGAGGTTGAAGAATTCCCCCGATCAATCCCATATCGTGATAGGGGGGTAGCCAAATTACGCCTTTGCTTTGGGGTGAATGTCGAAAACAGCGATGAATGGCTTCTAGATTATGCAGTAGATTCTGATAGGCAATTTTGACTCCCTTTGGTTCTGCTGTTGATCCTGAAGTATATTGTAAAAAAGCAATACTCTCTAGTGAAAGATCTGGTTCGCGCCAGTCTTTTCCTAGATGGCTACTAATAGTATTGGTAGTAATCCAACGTAAATTTTTCAGTTCGGGAGTACTTTCTAACTGTCGTTCTAGGCTTTGCAAGGTGTCGCTGTTTGTCAAAGCCAGATCGGTCTGGGCATTTTGTAGAATATTTTGAATACGGCTTAAAGAGCGATTAGGACGGGGAGGATAAGCAGGAATAGCAATCGCACCTGCATAAAGACAACCAAAAAACGCCGTGATGTAATCTAATCCCGCAGGAAATAATAATAAAACTCGGTCTTGAGGAGAACTTACAGACTGGAGATAAGTGGCGATCGCCATAGCTTTCTGCTCTAATTGACTATATGTCAGGCTTAGTTTTTCGGTTTCTCCATCCACCAAAAAATTGTATATAGTCTGATTAGGCTGCGATCTAACCCGATCGCGGAGAATATTAACCAAGGTATCCGCTTTAATCTTGTTTTTTAAACCACTCATTCACTTTTGATTGTTTAAATCAATTTACACGATATCTTAATTTATTGAAAATCCAAGTATAAATTAACCTAGGGCATAGTTTTGTTTGTAATTACTAAATTCTTCCACAGCTTACATCAATAGTCGCTAAAACCGAGTACAGTTGTGACACCTTAAGAATAGTCTGATGAAAGAGTGGGAACGAACCAGGAGCGACGATAAGATATTGTTAAAATCGCGATCGCCAATTTACTCACTAATGTTTAGCCAAGAGTTACAGAAAATCCTGCTCGATCGAGTTAAAAACTCCCCCAACCAACGAATTACTTTTGCTGAATACATGAGCTTGGTCTTATATCACCAGCAGTATGGTTACTATAATTCAGGAGCGGTAAGTATTGGCTCGAAGGGAGATTTTTTTACCTCTGCCTCCCTCGGTCAAGATTTTGGAGAATTACTGGCAGTTCAATTCAGACAAATGTGGGAAAATTTGGGCTGTCCCGCCGTTTTTTATCTAATTGAAATGGGTGCGGGTAATGGTGAATTAGCCTATGATATTTTAAATTATCTTCAAGCACAATCGGATGAATCTTTCATTAAGGCTTTAAGATATATAATTATCGAACAGTCACCAGTTCTCATTGAAGTGCAGCAAGAACTTCTAAGCTCTTTTACTGCTTTCGATCTTAAGTGGCAAACTTGGTCGGATCTTGCCGATGCTAGTATTGAGGGCTGTTTTTTTTCCAATGAACTGGTTGATGCTTTTCCCGTCCATTTAATTACTAAAAATCGAGATCGACTACAAGAGATTTATCTCACTCAAAAAGGAGGCGAATTAATTGAAACTATTGATTCTCTCTCCAGCGATCGACTAACTAAATATTTTGAGTTAATCGGTATCGATCTATTAGACGAGCGATACCCCCAAGATTACCGTACAGAAGTCAATCTCAATGCTTTAGAATGGCTACAAACAGTAGCAAATAAACTCAAGCGAGGGTATTTACTGACCATAGACTATGGTTATCCTGCCGAGAAATATTACCGCCCCAGTCGCGATCGCGGTACTTTGCAGTGTTATTTTCAACACCGTCGTCATAATAATCCCTATGCCAATCTCGGTCATCAAGATCTCACCGCTCATGTAGATTTTACGGCCCTAGAGCGTCAAGGAGAACTATTAAACCTAAAAACCCTGGGCTTCACTCAACAGGGATTATTTCTGATGGCTTTGGGACTTGGCGATCGCCTCAACGAGCTTTCCAGCGGTAAATATAATGTCTCAGAAATATTCAAACGACGAGATGCCTTACACCAGTCGATCGATCCCGCAGGCTTGGGTGGTTTCGGAGTCTTGATTCAAGGTAAAAATTTGACCGAATCAGAACAATCTCTTCAAGGATTAACCGTGCCATCGATGTTTTGAACGAGGTTAACCAAACATCCCAGCTGGCAAGTTAAAGATCCTCCTTATCAAGATTACCATTATTAATGTTCTATTATTTTTCTTAGTCTATTGAGAAAGTTTTTGAGGCGATTTAAGTTCTAGTAGAATGATAAGCCCCAGTCGTGACTGGGCGATACAATAACGACAATAGCGCGATCGCTTTTCTTTCTTTCCTGATGAAAAATTATTTACTCACCAAAAAAATGACTAACTTACTACAAAAATTATTAATAATAGGAATTACTCTGGCTGTTCAGTCATCTTTGACAGTTGCATCCCAAGCTGAAATTGAAACTCAGTCTAATCCTGGCGAATCTAAAAATCAAAACAACCAAGTTCAAGAATTTACTTTTGATTTCGATAATACCTATGATTATGCTGCTTGTTTGGATGTAATTTTGTTGGCATATGAACAACGTAATGCCGAACTAGAAAATGTACCCAAAAATGATTGCGCCACCAATGTTTTAAATACTTTTGGCAACAATATTTCCAAAGATGTCGCTTTACAGTTAGTTAAATCAGCCGATTCATACGCTACTAATGATTTAGAAAATCCGCTTTATCCCGCTCTTGGTCTTAGAAGAAGAATAGCGATTAATCTAGGATATGTTTATGATACGGATAAAAATAATCCCGATATTTTGAAATACACCGATCCCAATTCAACATCGCCAAGAACGGCGAATTAATGTTGCCCTCTCTGGCGTTAACATTGTCCGCTAAGGAGCTTCCACCTAAATAAAATAAAGTTTGTCATCAAACCTTTGGGGTCACAGGTTCACCTGACTTCGATTCGGTTACTTGCCTGTGACTTCATTCGTCAGTTAAGTTAAAAAAAGCTACCTAAACCAATTGATTTAAGCAGCAAAAAATTCAAGAATAAAGATAGTCAAACTAATAATTATTGAGGAAAAATATCAGACTGTAAAACTGACTAGTTTAATTAGACAAATGTATAGCTAAAATCTGTTCCATAATCGTAACCGTAATAAGAAGAGCTATCCAATCCATAACTGCCATAGTAGTCGTATGGATCTATTTGAGTTAGGGAAGGATCGTCTATGTAGGTATCAGAACCGAATAAAGTTGCAGAAGAAGGATCGTAAAAATAGTAGTCAGCATAAGGAACGTCATTAAAGATCGTACCTGAGTTGGGATCGTAGAGATCTTGCCAACCCCAGAGATAATCAAGGTAATAATCCTGCATCATATCGCTACTATTGACACCATCCCAATATGTATCCATTAAATCGTTATTAAAAAATTCCTGATTTCCTGTCAGAACGTTACTAAGATGTATACCACCAAAACCAGGAATAGGTTGGTCGTTGGGAGTATTTAAAGCCACCTCCCAAGCACCCTGCCACAAATCAGCATTAAAATCATTCATAAAGGCGATTTCGCCTTCCCAGAAACTACCCGCACCGTTAGCGTAGGGATTATTGAAAAGTGAATTTATTTGTTCGTTAAATGCCATTTCATCTTGCCAAAAGCTATTAGCAGTGCCGACATAGAGACTGTTAGCTGTATTCATTGTTTTCTCATTGTTATTTTCTGTGTTCTGTAGATACTTATTTCTGAAGTGGAAGAGGGTATGCAAAAATGAGCAAGAAGAAAAAAGCTACTTAAACCATCGATCTAAGTAGCTGGCGATCTTAGAGTAAAACTCGATCTAAATTAGATAAGGTGTTGCTGAAAAAGAGGAATTGAGAAATGGCAGCTAATATAAAATAACGTCCTCAAAGAATGGATCGGTATTTAGTTTGTATGCGTTTACCAGAGTGTTATTCTGCCCAAATAGTTTCTATAAACTGGTCGTGTCTAATTTCACTCTCTAACATGGTTTGTTCAAAATCAAAACCGCTACCGCCACTAATGTAGTGGCGTGTCAAGCTTAAAATAGTGCAATAAATTCAACTGAACAACGCCAAACAAATAACTCTCTTTGCGCGGACAATTTAAACTTTTGAGGTTCCCTCAAAAGCCATGTCCTTGCCTTTGCGCCTTTGCGAGAGACAAATCTAATGCCTCAAATTAAGCTTGCCACGCCAGTAGAAGGGATTAGAATCAAAAATTCGTGCGGTATGATAAGGAATCAGCAGTAAAGTAGCTAATATCCTTAACCAGTCTAGATCGTAACGCCTAACTAGGCTTGCTTGGGAATCCTTTTTCACTATCCTTAGTTTGGCTATTTACAACTAAATAATAACAAAATCAATTGCTCTGAGCCGTCAATCTTGTCTCATAAAGTGCGTACTGCCTCAGCTTCTGGATCGGGTAGCCGATCGTGATTGAGTAACCCGACTTTCTCGTCTCTTTGAGGAACAATTCTACCTGGTACTCCCACTAAAGTACAGTCAGAAGGAACATCTGGCAGAACTACGGAATTTGCACCTAGACGAACGCGATCGCCTGATTCATGTAAGAGGTCTAATCATCACTCATCACTACTTTTCCTTGCTTAACATAGCCAATTTGATAAATAACTGACTACAATGCGATTGACTATTTATTCCTTGTATTGCTAACTCCCATGACTCAGACTATGACCTCAACCCTCTTGTCAGTCAATAATCTCAGAGTTGCTTATCCCCGTCAGTCTCAAACAGAAACTACCTGGGCGGTGGATGATGTCTCTTTTGAGCTAAAACCAGGGGAAAAACTAGGATTGGTAGGGGAGTCTGGCTGCGGGAAATCCACTCTAGGGCGGGCAATTATGTGCTTGTTACCTGATGGTAGTCAAGTACGGGGAAAGGCAATATTCCAAGGGAAATCGGTTTTTGATTTCAACAAAACTGAATTAAGACAATTTCGGGGAGAGGTAGTTGCTTTAGTATTTCAAGATCCGATGACAAGGTTAGATCCTTTGATGACCATTGGCGATCATTGTCTGGAAACCCTCAAAGCCCATCAACCCCAGTTGTCGAAATCCGCAGCCAAGCAGTTGGCAATTGAAACCTTGGAGACGGTTAAGATACCTGCAAACCGTTGGGAACAATATCCCCATGAATTTAGCGGCGGTATGCGCCAAAGAGTGGCGATCGCTTTAGCCTTATTACTCAACCCTAAAATAATCGTCGCCGACGAACCGACTACTAGTTTAGATGTTACCGTCTCGGCAGAAATCTTGGAGGAACTTACTCGCTTGTGTAGCGAACGAGAGATGGGTTTAATGTTAATCTCTCATGATTTGGCAATGGTGGGGGAATATTGCGATCGCATTGCGGTGATGTATCGGGGCAAAATGGTAGAAATAGGGGATGTCAAATCGATTCTTTACAATCCGCAACACGAGTATACTAAGTCTTTGTTGGATGCAGCCCTACATCTGCAAGCGGTAGACGAAAATTCAGATGAAGCATCTCTGCGCGAAGAAGCGCCAATTTTACAGGTCAAGAATTTAAAACAGTACTTTACTCTAGAAGCCAACTTAATTCAACAACTATTTTCTCAGGAAAAGGTAACGGTAATTAAGGCCGTAGACGATATTAGTTTCGATCTCTATCCAGGGGAAATACTAGGACTAGTGGGAGAGTCGGGCTGTGGTAAGAGTACCCTCTCTAGAACTATTTTGCAGCTACTCAAACCCACTTCAGGGACGGTATCTTTCTTAGGAAAAGATCTGACTAGCCTTTCTTCCCAAGCAATGCGCAGTCAAAGAAGACAGCTACAGATGGTTTTTCAAGATCCCCACGCTTGTTTAAATCCTTTGATGACTGTAGGAGAAAGTATTGCCGATCCGCTATTGATTCACAAACTAGCCACCCCGACAGAAGCCAAACAACAAGTTGCAACCATGCTAACTAAAGTCGGCTTAACTCCCGTCCAAGACTATTATCGACGTTACCCCAAACAATTATCGGGGGGACAACAACAACGAGTCGCGATCGCACGGGCATTAATTACCAAGCCCAAACTAGTAATCTGCGATGAACCCGTGAGTATGCTCGATGCTACCGTCCAAACCCAGGTATTAGAGCTTATGCTGGCATTAAAAGCCGAATTTGACTTAACTTATCTGTTTATCACTCACGATCTTTGGGTAGCAAGATTCTTTTGCGATCGCATTGCGGTGATGAATTCGGGTAAAATTGTCGAAATTGATACTACTGAAAAGATATTTACCCAAGCACAACATCCTTATACCCAAAAGTTGCTCTCTGCTGCACCACTATTAGCAAGCCAGTAGAAGGGGAAAATCACTCAAAATCAGGGTAAACTGTAAAATTCTTTTGCTATCGAGCCACTGGTCAGATAGAAACTGCTGTAAGATTGCCAAAGGGCTACTAGATCGAGTTCGTTAATGAAAAAAATTTTTGTAATTGATACCAATGTTATACTACACGATCCCACTGCTATCTTTCGATTTGAAGAGAATGAAATAGTATTGCCAATCGCCGTCATCGAAGAATTAGACCGCTTCAAAAAACAGCCAGAGATGATTGGTCGCAATGCTAGACAAGTATCCCGCACCTTGGATAAGCTACGTCAGCAAGGTTATTTAACTAAAGGAGTAACTCTAGATAATGGGGGAACACTAAGAGTAGCTTTAAGCGATCGCCACACTCTTAAGGAATTACCCCCCGAATTAAATGGCGATCTTGCCGATAATTCTATTTTGGCAGTGGGAATGCAATGCAAAAATCGCTGTCAATGTCCTGTAATTTTGATTAGTAAAGATACTAATATGCGGATCAAAGCCGATGCTTTGGGACTAAAGGCAGAAGACTACGAAACCGATAAAGTAGATGTAAAAGATCTTTATACTGGTGCTACCGAAGTATTAGTTGATGCCGAGCGTATTAGCGAATTTTTTCAGGCTGGTTCGATTACTTTAGACCGAGAATTTTTACCAAATCAAGATGTTACCCTCGTCGATCGAGTCAATCCTTCCCACACTGCATTAGGGATGGTAGCAGGAAAGAGTAATACTATTATTCCCCTACTTTCTCTACCCAAATTGGGAGTATCTAGGATTCAACCCCGCAACCGAGAACAAAGATTTGCTCTTAATTTACTGTTACAAGACTCGATTAAACTAGTTACTTTAGTCGGTAAAGCAGGGACGGGCAAAACCCTACTGGCGATCGCAGCAGGACTGCAAAAGGTAGCGGATGAAAAACTCTACACTCGCTTGCTAATATCGCGTCCAGTAGTACCAATGGGGAAAGATATTGGTTTTCTTCCAGGAGATATTAATGAGAAGCTAACCCCCTGGATGCAGCCTCTGTATGACAATTTCGATTTGATCTTTGGCACGCAAGATTCTCACGACAAGCCAGGACATTGGCGCAGAGGACATGAAGAATTAATTGAAATGGGAATCTTGCAAATCGAACCCCTTACCTATATTCGGGGTCGTACCATTCCCCAGCAGTTTCTGATTATCGATGAAGCTCAAAACCTAACTCCTCATGAAGTAAAAACTATTATTACTCGTGCAGGAGAAGGTACTAAAGTAGTTCTCACAGGAGACCCCGATCAAATAGATAATCCCTATGTAGATGCTGCTAGTAACGGTCTTACCTACGTAGTAGAAAGGTTTAAAAATGAACCCCTAGCTGGTCATATTATTCTAGAAAAAGGCGAGCGTTCCAGTTTAGCTGAGAGAGCAGCAGCCTTACTTTAACTACTTTAGCCTACGGGAGTGTCACGAAGACCTCTCCAGCTTCTAAAAGATATAATTTTAAATAATGACACTCTTTGGTTAAAAACTATGGGTAAAAAAGCCAAGCTCAAAAAAATGCGACAACAGGGAAAAGCCACCGCTAAACCTGCAAAACAATACGATCGAACCCAGTTTGTCGAACAATTTTCTCGAATGGGACACAAGTTAATCATCGACCCTAAATTACAGCCTAAAACCAATCGAGGCAATATATCTCCAGAAATACCTCAAAACAAAATTGAGCCACAATTATAAATAAATAATACCCATTAATATTTCCTCGCTCGTTAAATTAAAATATTTTTCCAAGCTTTTCGGCTCAATTCCCAACTAGAAATAGGTAAAACCAAGGGCCAGAATAAAGGTGCAATTAATAAAAAAGCCCAAGAAATCAAATCATTATTGGGCGTACTGTTGTCTTGATAAAACAGCATAAACCAATAGGTAAAAACGAGAAAATAAATTGTCCAATACCAAGTAGCGATGTTTTCAGACATTCTTTGATTTATCGCACTAAAATCTTGGTTTTATTATTATTGACCAAACAAAAAACAGTCAGTAGTAAAAACACTCAATTGTATTAAATGCAACCAAAATTTCTCCGAAATCTAACTGATATGTAAGACAAAACTGGAACTTTGAAATTTTGGCGATCGCTTTTAAAACTCTAAGAGTAATCATTTTAGGTAAAGGAAGATAGGCTGGAAAAAAATAAGTAATTGGAGTTTAGACTAACTCCCTTCTCTTTCCATACCTATAAAAATTATGGTGGCGATCGCATTTAAACCTTGTCTAATAAATTTAACTTGCGAACAGCCTCTGGCTGCACTCCGCGAACGCTTTTCTTGAATAATTGTCACCAAGTCATCCACTGTACGAGCGATCGTAATTTGGCTATCATTCCAAAATGATGATGAGACAATCGTCACTTACCTCCTGCAACATCGATAAAAGAACCTGTGGTGTAGGAAGCTTCATCGGACAATAACCATAAAATTGCTCGTGCCACTTCCATTGCTAGACCACCTCTTTTCATCGGCACAAATTCTTTGACTCTTTCAACACGATTTGGTTCGCCACCACTGGCATGAATTTCAGTATCAATAAAACCAGGTCGTACCGCGTTAACTCGAATCCCCTCTTCGGCAACTTCTTTTGCCAAGCCAATGGTCATCGTATCGATCGCACCTTTGGAAGCAGCATAGTCTATATATTCCCCAGGAGAACCAAGACGAGAAGCAACCGATGAAACATTAACGATCGCTCCTCCTGCACCACCATGTTTGGTAGACATTCGTTTTATAGCTTCCCTGGCACACAAAAAACTGCCAATGATGTTGGTAGCAAAGATGCGATGTAGACGAGCAGCGTCCATATTTTCAACCCGCATTTGCTGCTCTAAAATCCCCGCATTGTTAACCAGTGCCGTTACCGTTCCCAAGTTTTTATCTACTGTATTAAAAAGATTCACTACATCAGTTTCGGAACCTACATCAGCAGCAAGGGCGATCGCTTTGCCTCCTAGTTTTTGAATCTGGTTAACAACTTTCTGAGCAGCCTTTTGGTTATGAAGATAATTGACACCAACAACATAACCTTGTTCGGCAGCAAGATATGCAGTAGCAGCACCAATGCCACGACTAGCACCTGTAATTACGATAACTTGTTTCATTTTTCTCAAAGCTTGATGAACTACTTGCTGTTTTTCTCTCGATTCTTTTGTACCCAGTGTTGAATAGAAGGACGCTGCCACTGAAAATTGGCATAATTCTCTAGCTTCTCTGGAATTCGATCGCCATTAAGGACAAGCCGATTCAGCATTAATGCTAGATCGGTATCTGCAATACACCACTCATCAAATAGATTGAGACTGCGATCGCTGAGTAAGCTATCTGCTACACGGATTAACTTTTTCAAGGCAATTTTACCTGACTGAGATAGAGGTGTTGCTGTTGGCTGAAAAAAGATAACTTCAGTTGGACGTTCTTCTCGAATTGGCATTAAATCGCTACGAATCCATGCCTGAATCTGTCTTGCCCTGGCTCGATCGCGCTGTTCTTTAGGGAAGACAGAGGGATATTCTGGGGCGGGAAACACTTCTTCTAAATATTCAACGATCGCGGTTGATTCCGACAGGTACAAGTTGCCATGCTGAAGAGTCGGTACTCTTGCCGTCAATGAAACATCATAGTAAGCTTGGGTCTGGTTTTGGCTAGCATTTAGATCGATCTTCTCAAGATCGAATAAAATACCCTTTTCTATAAGTGTCACATAGACTGACATTGCATAAGGGCTGATAAATTGACTGTCAACAAACAGTTTTACTTCTGTTTTCACAAGCATTCCTCTCTAGAAAATTTCTATCTATCCAAAAGCTTTACAAGCTACAAAGCTCTGCTAAAGCGGGAATATCCGATCTAATTGCAGTTCTAACAATCATGATTTTTAGATAATTTCTAGGGAACAGATGGCAATTGTTTCTGCAAAACTTTAGTTAGATAATAAAATCGCCCAGTAAAAACAATTCCTGCGATCGCCACACCGATAGATTGTCCGAACCACAAACCTGCACCACCCCAACCAGCATGAAACCCCAACCAATAACCAAGAGGCAATCCAATAATCCAAAATGCGGGAATACTAAATAACATCGGTAGACGAGTATCTTGCAGTCCTTGAAGTACGCCATAGGCAATTCTTTGTACTCCATCACAAATTTGAGATACGGCAGCAATAGTTAACATGGGAGCAACCAAGGCAATGACTTGCTGATTGGCAGGATCGTTAAGGTCGAGATATAGTCCGACGACAAATTGAGGAAACAAGAGTTTTGACCAAATACCGCCATCCAAGCATCTAAATGAGAGATAATTCCTGTCAAGGGAATAGTTAACAATAGCACCAACCATAGTCCTTGACGTGCTAGGTTCTCAATGCGATTTTTATCCTTTGCCCCGTAAGCTTGAGCGATCGCGGGAGTTATTGCCATTACTAAACCTCCAGCCGTAAAAACTAAAGCTGAAAAACTTAAAGCAGCCAGTCCTCCCGCAGCCAGAGTTGCTGCCCCCAATCTACCCATCATCAAAGTATCAAAAAAACCCGTAAGAGATTGAGTTAACTGTGCGCTAGCCAGAGGTATAGCTAATCGGAGAAATTGTTTCATTTCTCGACCAACAGCAATTAAACTCGACGAATAATTCAGTAATGTCACTTTAGTTCTCAATCACTAGATTTTTTTGTATGTACCTTTCTTGAAGTAAAATGGAGACTATTGATGCTTACTCTCATCTCTTATCTCCCCACAATTTCAATGAGAATTAGTAATCTCAATTTTCATATGTCTGTGCATTAATCCTACTTCTTCAAAGGGTTTATCATAGACTTCAAACTGGAATTTTCTGTAAAAGGCAACAGCTTCCTGTCTGGCATGACAAGTAACCTCTGTCAAACCTTGAGCTTTGGCAAATTTGAGTAATTCTTGTACTAAGAGAGTCCCAATACCTCTGCCTTGCATAGATTCATCCACTGCCATTTGAATTAACTGTGCTTTTTGATTTATTTCATCGAGAGGAACTAATACAACACAGCCCATTAGGCGATCGCGATTTAAGGCAACAAAATGCCAAGACTTGCGATCGTACATTTCCCAACTATAGTTAGGAATCCCAATTGGACGCAGTAGAATTTGGTTACGCAGTTCTCTTTCTGCTTGATACAGAGGATTATCGATGGTTATCCTTTTAATAGTAATTGATTGCATGGATATTTAGGAAGTTATGATATTTTTCCTTTCATTTCTAATTCTTTTCGATTCAAATTAACGAAACCTAGTGATTTCGCTTGTTATGTTTGAGCTGCACGCATTGCCCCTAAAGCTACCACCAACTCACCTGAACGAACTTTAGATAGCTCACAAGCTTTCCACAAATCAGGAATTGTATATTTTGCGGCCGTCTCCACAACAGTCTCAAAATATCCTGGCAGTCCTACCGTGCCACCGCCAAATGCTAGGCGTGAAGGATTTATTAGGTTGATAACAGATGCTACCGCAACACCCAAATACCTTCCACCCTCGCACAGTCTAGCTATTGCTGTTCGATCTCCAGCTTCGATCAGATCGGCAAAACTCTTCGCACTTACACCGTGTTTTGCTGCCAGAAAACTGCCTCCAGCTAGTTCATCTAGTCGTTCTATCCCTCTATTTGTCTGCATAGGCATATATCCCAACTCCCCCGCTAGCCCTGTAGCACCCGTTAGTAATTTTCCTTCAGTAATAAATGCTGCACCAATCGCTGTGCCAACCATAACTATTCCAGCAGTGAGTCCCTCTTCTAACTCAGAAAACTCCTCTAAAATCGCTGCATTTGCGTCATTTAGTGCTTTTATCTGGCATCTGAAATCAGCAAAAGCCAGATTCGGATTCCAACCAGTAAGTTTTGGAATCACATCGCAAAACACGACATTACCTGCACTATCAATCAGACCTGGAACTGCAACTCCAATGCTAACTGGCTCAATCTCATTAGTCTGAATAAAATCCCCAAGAATTACTTTAAGTTTCTCTGGTGAAAAATCTGCCCCTGTTTCTACCTTTAAGCTTTGATTTTCAGACACAAATAGAGCCTTTGTGCCTCCTATATCTATTCCTATATTTTGTTTATGCATTAGTTTTATTGCCCTGTTAAATTGACTATTTCTAAGAGCTAATTTGTCAACTCGCTATAACCTTTGTAAAGTAGAGCTTTTGTCAAAACAGTACATTTGATTCAATAGATGTCTTAAAGATAATAATAGTAAGGATTCCCAGCTTATTAAGATTTCCTTTGGGAATCAGCTCTAAGATTCCCGCATTGTTAACCAGTGCTGTTACCGTTCCTAAGTTTTTATCTACTGTGTTAAATAGATTTATAACATCAGTTTCTGATGCCACATCAGCAGAAAGGGCGATCGCTTTACCTCCTAGTTTTTGAATTTGGTCAACAACTTTCCGAGCAGCCTCTCGATTACGAAGATAATTGACACCAACAACATAACCTCGTTCGGCAGCTAGATAAGCAGTAGCAGCACCAATACCACGACTAGCACCCGTAATTACAATAATTTTTTTCATCTGTTAGATTTTTTGTCATGAATGCAACAGTTTTTCCGTCAACCGCTTTTTGAGTATAAATAACCTAAGTTACTGAGAGTAATTCCTTCCCCTTCGCGATCGCCGATGTCAGAGAAGATAGCCAGGGACTGCTGGAAGTAGTCAATCGCTTTGGGGTACTGCCCCAGGTTTCGGTAAGCACTGCCCAAATTGTTTAAGGAACCAGCTTCCCCCTGGCGATCGCCGATGTCGGAGGAGATGGCTAAGGACTGCTGGAAGTAGTCAATCGCTTTGGCATACTGTCCCAGGTTTCGGTAAGCACTGCCCAAATTGTTTAAGGACACGACTTGGAAGGAAAGGAGCGATCGCATAATGTAAAATCAAGCATTTGAAGCCATTTTTGTACTGAAGTAGCGACCCCTGAAAGCTAAATACAGTAAGCCTTTCATGATTAACCTTCCAAGTCCTGTA
>JASJEI010000103.1 GCA_030064795.1 Pleurocapsa sp. MO_226.B13
GATCGGACAAAAAATTGCAATAAGCCAGTATCTTCCAACCGTTAAACTTTAATATCATCCGAGAAAAACAGTTTTAGAATTAACACAATCTAATAATTAGAGTGCGATCGCTCGATCGATAAACGCCGTGTTACCAGCAAAGCCCATAACAGTCAATCCTTTTCAGGAAGGAGCAATGTCGCAGATTCTTCCTCACAAGCCTCTTTTGTCGAGTTATCAAGCAGGCTGGCATCAGGCATGGGATTGACTAGATCGTGCTCACCATGGTCAAACAGCACCTGGAATAACCAAGTGTCTCTGGCCAATGGTTGTTGATTGCCGTAAAAAACTTGTTTTAAGTACTGCCGAGTATAGCTATGCCCGTCTCCTAGACGATTTTGCTCCTGGGGCAAGGTCGCATCTACATTCGCAGCATCCTCTTGTTTATAGTGATAAATAATTATATTGCCCTTATCGTCATAACTCTCGCAGAGTAACCATTCAAATATGCGTGTAGGCTTGGCTGGATCGACAACACGATTCGATGAATCTTTGCCATAAACACTGGTAACATTATCCTTAGTTACCGATCGCCCCAGATTGGAATTACAGCTTGTCCCTTGTCCAACAATGCGATCGCTTTTTCTCTATCAAACTCTTCCAAGACGAGTTTTCGCATATCTAAATCCCATCTCAACATCCAGCGTTTTTTCGTTTCAGGATTAGCATAATCAGTAGTATTAAGAATGACAAAAGAAATATGCCAAGCTGTATCGCATCAATATTCACAACTGGAGTTACGGTAGATTAATCGAGAATATTACTACTCAGGCTAGTAAATTAGGTATTGCGATCGCCCAAGTCAAACAGCCTGTTCGTGGAAGTCCAACAGAGAATGCTCAAGATATGGCGATCGCTTCATATAATAAAAACTATAGATGACATCTATTTTGTTAAAGCGACAGTAATTTGTTACCGATGACAAATAATTAGTTACTGTACATCTGCAATCAATATTTGCTCGAAAATTATCTACAACTAAAAAGGCGACACCCAGATTCGAACTGGGGGATAATGGATTTGCAATCCACGGCCTTACCACTTGGCTATGTCGCCATACCTAACATTGCGTCTATCAGTATATCAGATTTTATTGACTTTGAAGCCAATCAGATCGGGAATTGTAGTCATTGCCCAAAAAATCAGCGAGCGAAGACTAATTTTTATCTTTGTGCTGAAACTATATCCAATGTTAGGAAATTAATCGAACGACTATAGGTATAGACTAAAACTCAATTTTTTAGCAGATAGAAGGCTGCTTTAATCTGGTGTTGGTAACTTCTTTGGACAGGGTTAATTGGGTTCCCTCTCGATTCCAATGTACGTAGTCAAAAACCTGATGCAAAATCGAAAGACCGCGACCATTTTCTGCTTCAGCTTGGGGTAACTTTAGTTTTGTGTCTTGATGTTTTTCTTTGCAACTACTTTCTGCTGCAAAACCGCCACCCTGATCGACAATTACCCAAGAGTATTCTCTGGTAGTAATTGTAAATTTGACAATAATAGTTTTGGTAGGATCTAGTTTATTACCGTGTTTGGCTGCATTGACAAGAGCTTCCTGTAATCCCAGTCTCACCTCTGCTTGCCACTCTGGAGGTACACTAACTAAAAGTAAATCGAGAACGGGGCAGAGATAAAGGGTCGAAGTGAAGCTCATAGTACTCCACTTGCTTCTATTCCAAGGAATAGGGATTGCAATCACTGATTTGTACCTCTAGGTTAAATTCCAAGATTTTTGCTGTTATTGAGTTTCCTGCTTAGTCAACTACTTAGTTGATATTTACTTACTAGATTTTCAATTCAAGCTAGTCTCAAAAAACTGAATTTGCAAGTTTTAATCGAGCAAAGATTTTTATAGGTTATCTACTTGCAACAGCTAGGACTTATGGTGTAAAAGACCTCATCCTCAAGATCTGTGTGTTGGTTTATCAACTAATTCAACTGGCAAAATCATCGTACTTTTTTTAGAGCTTTTCAAAATTACCTACAGTGAACATCATATCAATTATACTAAAATTTACGAACAATCTAGATCCAACGAGAGCTGTTAGTTCAGTTTTTATGTAGAAAAACACAACATTCAACGTGGGTAGTTTGAGGAAAAAAGTCAGCAGGTTGAATATAAGTAGGCTGATAGATTTGGGATTGACACAAGAGTTTGAGATCCCTAGCTAGGGTTGAAGGTTTGCAGCTAATGTAGACAATACAGGAGGGCTGTATTTTTAGGAGGGCTTTAATTACTTGAGGATCGCATCCTTTGCGTGGAGGATCTAGTAATAATATATCTGGTTTGGGGTCTACACGTCCCAGGTAATCTTTGACTTTATCTGCATAAAAATCAACGTTGTTAATCTGATTGATTGAAGCGTTATTTTTAGCCTGTTGAATAGATGCAGAATTAATTTCTATTCCCACTACCTGCCGTACTTTTTTCGCTAATGGTAAGCTGAAAGTACCTATACCACAATAGGCATCAATAATAGTTTCATTTCCGCTCAAATTTAACTGTTTTGCGATCGCCTGAAATAATAACTCGGCCGCGCCAGTATTAATCTGAAAAAAAGTATCCGCAGCAATGTGTAGTTCGATGTTTTCTGCAAAGATTTCCCGCAGATAGGATCTTCCCGCAATAGTTTGGGTTGTTTTGCCAAAAATAGCATTAGTGCGATCGCGATTGAGATTGAGACAGACTCCGACTAGTTCGGGGTATCTTTCTAGCCATAGTCGCGCTTGGGCTTCGATCCCCGATAGTTTTTCGCTAGTTGTAATTAAAGTTAGGAGTATTTCCCCTGTATTACTACCAATTCTCAGGGAAAGATGGCGTAATTTGCCTTGATGGTTGTTTTCGTTATAGATCGACCATCCTCGTTGTTGAATATCTTGTTTGACTTCTCTTAAAAGTGGATGCAGTCGTTCGTCCTGTACGGGACATTGATTGAGATTGATTAGCTTGTGAGTCCCCTGACGATAATAGCCAGCTTGGACTTGTCCTGTAGTAGATCTGGCGAGGGGATAGGTTGATTTATTGCGATAGTTGAGAACATTAGTCGTATGTAGAAGAGGCTGGACTTCAAGATCTTCAAAGCCACCGATGCGTTGTAAAGCTTGAACGATCTGCTGTCGTTTAGCTTCGCGCTGATATTGAGATTCAATATGTTGCCACTGACAACCACCACATTTATCAGCGACAATGCAGTTAGGGCGGATGCGGTAAGGGGATGGGTTTAGTAGTTGCTCGATTTTTCCCCTGGCAAATTTTGCTTTTGACTGAACTATCTTTGCTTTAAGGCGATCGCCTGTCACCGTATTGGGTACAAAGACCACTCTACCTTGATGTCTTCCTACCCCTTCGCCACTGTTGTTGAGATCGGTTATTTCTAATTCGACTATTTGACCCTGCTGTAATTTGTGATTCTCCATCTATACCCTAAGTACCTACACAAAATTAATTGTATATTTTGTACTCAAGTCGCAATTCTAGTTATCCAGTAGGGATTTTCCTCATCTTAGCTTCTATCCCTAGTTGTCCGATCTCACAAGTTCTTCAAGTTCTTGTCTTAACCTCAAGATAGAGATTGGCATAGCAGGTTTTCTATGAAAATTAATCATAAACGAACGCTCAAAAACAATTTTCCTTTGGGTTTATATTTTCAGCAATTATTTTCCCCTAATGCCTACGTAAAATTTTTTAATCCTTTTAGCTTTTGGCGTAGATATAAAACTAATCATCTAGAGAATTGTTGGGAAATAAATACGGTTCGCTATTTAGAGCGTTGTCACAAACTCGAATACAGAAAAAACTTATTGACTGAAGATCCCGAATCAAGGATCGAATTGACTGCAACGGGAACTTATCGGGGAGTACCTTGGCAAAAAACTACTAAAAATACAATTTTTATCTCTCAAACTCCTTTAAAACTTAAATATCGTGGCGTGACCTATGTTACCAAGAGAATTGTCGCAACTGAGCGATTGCAAAATCTTCCTTCCCATCAAGAGATCCCACAATGTCGAGGACAATCTTGCCAGCCTCACAAATTCTTCAAGATTTATCCCTAATCTAAAAACTATAGAAACAGTATTAGGAGATATCGCCATGAAAGAGCAAGAGAAAACTTGGTGTCCGGCAATTGAATTTAATGAGACCGATCGAGAGTTGATCCTCAAGGCAGAAATTCCTGGAGTGGACATCAAACATCTCAATATTAGTGCCGAATCGGAATCTATCTCAATTTCTGGAATTCACGACCATCACAAGTCATCGGGCGAAAAAGAACTAATTCCTTCTCAGCTTCACTATGGACAGCTTGAGTGTAATGTTCCCCTACCACAAAAAATCCGCGCCGATCGAGTTAGAGCCGAACTGGTTCATGGACTCTTGACTGTAACTATGCCCAAAGCCAACATCAATAGCACGATTGGCATCTGATAGTTTGACATGGAAATTATTGATTGAAGAGGCAGAAGATATGAAGATTTTTACCTGGATGCAAAATACATTCCAATATCTTGTAACTGGAGTTGCCAAACTCTTTAAACCTACCAACGACGATTATCCTAAAACTGGAGTTCAACCTTTTACTGGCGATCCTAACAGCAGTCGAGAAGAATATTCTTAGTATTTTAACAGTCTGCAACAGTAAGAAAAATTGATTTCCCATAGCTTTAGCCAGTAGAATTCTTAAATTTCTACTGGTTTTTTCTTTTTTAGGCTGGCGATCGCAAGTTCCTCAAATTTAATTTTTAAAATAACTGTTGTCTGGGACTTTTGGCGATCGCTTTGATTAAGCCAGCTGGAAATACTCAGTTAGTTGGCAACCCCAAATTGAAAACTAGCAGTTAGCAAACGATGGAAAACTTATGAGTTAATTCCAGCTCGAATCGTATTTTGTTTATTATGCTCATCAATCCGTTTACTGTTATTGCTCAAATCATCAACTTTACTATTTTAGTTGTTCTACTCAAACGTTTTTTATACGATCCCGTTATTCAAGCTATGGAGAAAAGATCGCAATGGCTAAAACGTCAGCTAGAAGCATTGGCGATCAAAGAAAAAAATATCAAGGCCCAAAAAGAGCTATGTTGGCAAAAACAACTGGAATTAGAAGCACAACAACAAAAATTGGAGTGGGAAAAAGCACAATTAATTCAGACAGCGATCCTTCGAGATAACTCAGTAACATCGACATGGTACGAGGATGGCGATCGAGAACACGATAAATTAAGTAACTGTCTCGGCGATCGCCTCTCCCCACAAATGAGTTTTAAAGCTCAAAAAGCCTCGATCGATTCGGCAAAAGCTAACTTGGAAGAACAAATCATCGAAACTTTTATCGATCGCCTCTATAATCTCAATCTCCTCCAAACCGAGATTATCTACACCACTCCAATTCCCTACCCCCGACATATAATTATTGTCTGTAGTTCGTTTGCGATCGCCGAAGCTAAACGGCAACGTCTTACTGCTGTTATTCGAGAGCAAATTTCTGCCAAAGCCGAGGTACAGTTTGAAACTAAGGAAAATTTGCCCTGCGGTATTGAGTTACGCGATCGTGGCTATAAGATTTCTTGGAATTTGGATCGTTATTTAACCGAATTGGATACTGCAACTGCAAAAGCTGTAGCAGAAAATAGTCAGAGTATTGTTAGTATTTGACTTTTAAGTTTCCAAGATCGATTCGGAAGACAAAGTAGATTAAACAGTTTTCTTCATAGGTTTCTCAAATTTTATTTGTAGAGTAATAGTAGCCTCAAAACTTCTCTTAAATTAGCTAGTAAAGTTAGTATTTTTTTACTAGCTCTTTTTTTAGCTAAAACTGCTGTCAATAAATTGGCGATCGCTATAATTAAGAATTGAATGCTAATTATTGCGATCGTAATAGAATTCTAATTACGATCGCAATAACAAGATTAAGACTAAAGGAATACAACTTTCTCCATCATGCAATTACAAGCACGTACCTACACCCCCGAAGAGTACCTGAAATTAGAAGAACAAGCCGAATATAAAAGCGAATACCGCGACGGAGAGATTATTCCCATAACAGGAGGCACAACTAATCATAACGAAATCTCGGGTAATCTCTATAGCAATTTAAAATTCAATCTCAGAAAACAGAATTATCGCGTCTACATAGCTGACGTCCGTCTTTGGATACCCCGTTATCGCCTCTATACCTATCCTGACGTGATGCTAATCAAAGGAGAACCAATTTACACCGATAAAGGCACAACTACAGTAACTAATCCTATAATGATTGCAGAAGTTTTATCACCGTCAACCCAAAATTACGACCAAGGAGATAAATTTACTTATTATCGTTCGATTCCTGAAATGGCAGAATATCTCCTAATTTCTCAGCAGCAATATCATGTGATGCAATACACCAAGACAGAAGCGGGGAAATGGTTACTTTCTGAATACGAAACCGCAGATGCTGTTATTCAATTAGGTTCGGTAGATTTAGAACTAGAATTAGCTGAAATTTATACAGAGGTCGATTTTGAACGCTAAATACGCCGAGGAAACCTCGGCGAGTAGAATCGCGTTGTTGACAATTTAAAATTTACTGCCAACAACTAATGACTATCCTTCAGGTTCAATACCGATCAACGCTCCATTTGGTTCATCCGTCAAGACGTATAGCATTCCGTCGGGACTTTGCCGTACATCACGCACTCGCTGACCGATAGGAATCGATTCTTCGCTCAAGACATTGCCTTCTCCATCCAAGTCAAGGCGACGAACATCTTCAGAAACCAGCCCCCCCGCAAATAAATCTCCTTGCCATTGGGTAAGGCGATCGCCACTATAAAAAGCTAGTCCTGAAGGTGCTGTTGCTGGAGTCCAGACCACTTTGGGGTCTACCATCCCCTGACGCGATCGCTCTTGAGAAATTTCTCCTCCAGTATATTCTTCGCTGTAGGTAACTTCCGGCCAGCCATAGTTTTCACCAGCTTGGACGAGATTTAGTTCGTCCCCACCTCTAGCACCGTGTTCTGTTGACCATAACCGATTATTAGCTCGGTCAAAAGTCATACCTTGAATGTTGCGATGTCCGTAACTCCAAACAGCAGGATCGGCATCTGCGCGATCGACAAAGGGATTATCGGTTGGTATGGAGCCGTCATCGTTTAAACGTACTACTTTACCGAGATGAGAGTTGAGATTTTGAGCTTGTTGGCGAATTAAATCCCCATTTAGTTGTATTGGTGGATTGCCCCCATCGCCGATCGCCACTAACATCGTATTATCGGGTAGCCAAACGATGCGCGAGCCAAAGTGTTGCCCCCCTGTTTTTGTTTGGTCAACCTCAAAGATCACCTCTAAGTTCTCTAAAGCCGACCCATTAAATGTTGCTCTAGCTAATCTGGTGTGGTTGGCTGACTCGCTACCGTGAGAATAAGTAAGATAAATGAAGCGATTTTCTGAAAAATTTGGGTGCAGGGAGACATCCATTAAGCCTCCTTGACCGACGGCGAAAACTTCGGGAACGCCTGCAATTTCTTGGGGTTCTAAGACTCCATTACGAGCGATTCGCAACCTACCAGCTCGTTCGGTAATTAACATTGCTCCATCAGGTAGCCATGCCATGCTCCAGGGATGTTCTAAACCCTCTAATATGGTTGTGGTTCTAAAATTCTCAGCCACGGCAACATTGCCTTGTGACATCAGAGGACTATTTGCTGAAGATTCCTCCGTACTAGAGGCTGAGGGAGGATTTTTTAGGAAAGAACAACTGACAAGAACCAGCAGAACGCTGGCACCCAGTACCATTTTCAGGGGGCGATTGATTTTAGCTTCCATGACTTTTGCCCGAATATCAATAGTTGCTTACAAAAGGCTATTTACCAACATAACAGAAGAATATGACCGAGAAATGACATTAGAGGGTACTGATAAACAACAAATTAAACTATAGCGATTCTCTATGACAATGCGGGAGGACGATGCTTGTGTTGTATCTAAATATCAAAACATTATGCCTCTTTACAATTCGGAATCTCTAACCGCTACTTGAGTTGACGATTCGACAAGCTCCGCAACAATTGTACTTAGCTCTTTGAGACTAAAACTATATAGAGCCACCGTGGCGATCGCTAAAATTAAAATTCCTAATTTAATTTAGAAGGTTGTTTCGATGAGGCGTTTGTTGTTTGAGACTTAGGTAAATCTAGGGTAATATAACCAGGCTCATAGCTGAGATTTGAGTTCCGCTCGGCTAGAAACCCGAAATACTGAGTTCGATCGCTAATTCTTGACATATTAAATTTTCTCCTGAAAGATTACACCATCAAAGAACGGGTGTTGATTTTCTTGAGTATTTAGTATGGGTGAAGTTCGCAGCCGAAACAATACCTCAAAATTCGGGAAAGTTCAGGAATAATATTAAGAAATGTTTAGCAATCGATTCGGCGATCGCTTTGATGATTATTTACAATCTAATACTGTTCGGATAACGGGACTTTGACAAAAAACTAGGTTCAAAAAGGGGTGAAAATTGTCAAAGTCCCGATAAGTCTTATTTTCCTCTCCCCCTGCTCCCCCTGCTCCCCCTGCTTGTCTCAACACATAACTTTGTTAACCGAACAGTATTGAGACGGGGCGTTCAAGTAGGATAAGTAAGTTCGGTGAGTCAGCCCCTCCTTTTGAGGAAACCTCATGCATACGCGCCCTTGAGTTACTAGTACTCGCGATCGCTCCTAAGCTACGCAATGTAGTTATAAATTTTGTCAAAAAATTATCTTAGCTCTATCTGAAATCGGTTTTGCATACCTCAACGATCTTAAGCAATATCAATTAATAGAAAACTAAATTAAGTTTTTTCCTCTAGATCTATTGTTAGTGCTATTTGAACTTTTTGAGTTTGGATAGCACTTTTTTTTACTTATTACTTCCTTCGCCAACAGGATTTGATCTGAGTAGATTTTATAGCGATCGCCTTAAGGTTTGGATTTTGCTCATTTGTTGATGGACGCTGATACCTAGATCGATCGCTTCTTTTAATAACTCTCGATATTCTCGGTCTGAATTTGTCTCTAGTGAAGCTAAATTAACTAAATTCTGTTCTAAATTAGCTAATAGTAGATCGCGATCGCCTGGATAAGTAGCGGTGTCGGTAGATTTGGTTTGCTGATGGCGATAAATAAAGCCTTCTAATTCTATTCCTCGAACTAAGCTATTTTTCGTCAGTCTAAAAACTTGTTGTAATTCGGCCAGAGATTGAACTGGATTATCTATCGAACTATTGTTAGTTAATCGATTGAGATTAGCTAGTAACTGAAAATCATCAATCAATTGATTGTGTGCTGCGACTTTTGTCAGTAGCTGACTCAAAAACTTGAGTCTTTTGGCTTTTTGCCAAAGATAATAATTAAAAATAATTAAAAACAATATAGATAAACCAATAGTACTCAGCAAAACTACAATCAAACCACTACTATTAGCAGCTAATAGCTCCAGCTTGCGGAAAATAATTAAACTAAGAGGAAATAAAAAAAGCAAACTTAAAAACAGGATTGAGCATTCGGTAAAAAATAATGACTGTCGCTCTTTTACCTGACGTAACAAAAAAACTTTACTCAAGGCGATCGCCCAATTAGAGGTAATGTCTAGTACCAAGATTTTGTCTAATTCGGCTTGACTGACTTGAAGTTCTTCCCAATCTAATGACATTAGCTTAGTTTTTAATGAACTCCTAAGACTTTACCAATTATTTTGACGATTTGAATATAAAAGTTACTTTCAATTTCTCTAAATAAGGCGAATGGTTCATTGGGAGAACCCACGAAAGGTCTAAGAGTCCAGCCTAACTGACTACCGACAAAACCATAGAGAAATAGCCAAGCTTTAACTAATTTATGACGATTACTAGGAATGTTTTCTGATGATTCTTGAGCAATTAAATTTAGCATTGAGCGATAAAAAAACTTAACTCCTACTACCCCTGTAAATCCTAAAACAACTATATTTAGTAAGAGAAAAAACCAATAGTCATCAATAGACAAGCGAAAAAATAGGGTAACGGGAGCGAACCCAAACAGCATCACACTAATCATCGCCATCGCAGCTAAAAGTAAAGCTAAATATTGAGCAAAAACTCGTTTAGAACCTAAGACAACATCCATAAAATATAAGGTAGGCAAACAAATTAGTAGAGTCAATAAATATAAAGCAGGTAATTTAAATGCCGAAGAAACTATTTGTAAAATGCCATGGGTAGAGCCAATAATCGCTCCATACAAAGCCAAAAAAACAGAGCTAGAAATCAATAAAGAAATTATCTTGCGATCGAGCTGTTTATTGTTTTCAATCTCTGACAAAAATGCTTGGCGATCGCGCAATAATTGCATCAAAATATCAAAAGAAGTCAATTGCATCGGTTAGTATCTTCAGCCACAGAATTTGCGTGAAGCTCTAGCCTAGATTATTTGTTTAGTGGGCTGCTGGGGATGGTCTTAATCTTTACCAAGTCTTATTGTTCACTAAACAATTTAGCCAAAAAAATAAACTACAGCGCGATCGTGCTGCTGACTGATACTGCATCTAAATTGATTGAAAAGGTTTGCTATCTCTTCTATCCCTTAGCACGGCGTTATGTGAAGTTTTATCGCCAACTCAACTTATGAAAAATAAATAAGAGTCGCTCGCCAAAATACCACCAGACAATTAGCATCAACTCTTATTTAGTAGTCTTAAATCATTCGTAAACATAACCATTGACCAAAGACTGATGACAAATGACACTCAAGAGAATAATTTTCCTAACTTAGATCTGATTGTTATAAAACTCCTAAATAGAGCTTTTTTTAAAGTTACATATTACGACCAGATTAAATACTTTTTTTAGCAATTGATACGCTATCGTAAAAGAAGATAGTAAAACCGTTTAAGAAAAATCTAAACGCAATGAATAGTCGGGAATTGGCTCAGTATATTGAAGCTACAAACGGAATCTCAAAACCTTGGTTGCTAGTGCAACTAAGACTAATCAAGCTACAAGAAAGAAAAAAGCAAATTTCTCCACAAGAGTATCTCAGTGAATTAAAAAATATCCAAGCAGATTTACTAAAACTAGGTGAATGGTGGAAGGGAAGAGAAGATGAGGTTTTTAGAGCGTGAGCGATTCTATGATGGATACTATAGACGTAGAAGTTATTATTATCTACATCAAATACTCGTCCGTTTTGTAATTGTTTGGACAATTGCCTACTTACTAACTTGTATCTTTCTCTTTTTTCGTCAAGACTACATTATCTATCAGTCGAGTCAACAGATAGGAGTAGCTTCTGTTAGCGTTCGCAATTTCCAATTAGATTACCAAGATGTCTGGATCGATGTCCCCAACTCCAAAGCACGCATTCATGGCTGGTGGTTTGATGCGCCTAGTAAAGAACATCCTGTAATTGCTCTTCCTGACGAACCAGTCAATGTTTTGACTACCCCTAAAACTATTCTCTATCTATGTAGTAAGGGTAATAAAAAATACTATAACAATCTAGCAAGAGTCCAAGGATTCCAACAGTTAGGTTTTTCAGTGTTAGAGATTGATTATCGGGGCTATGGTTTGAGTGAAGGAAGATTCCCCAGTGAGTCTCGACTTTATGAAGATGGTCGAGCAGCTTGGGAATATCTTACCAAACAGAGGCATATTTTACCCCAGGAGATTATCATCTATGGCGAATCCTTGGGTGGCGCAGTCGCCATCGATTTGGCAGTAAAACAAAATAATGCAGCAGGATTAATTGTCCAAAGCTCTTTTACTTCGATGGTAGAGCAAATCAGACAACTGCGTCCTGGTTTGAGCATCTTTCCTTTGCGCTTAATCGTGCATCAGCGTTTTAACTCACTTAAAAAAGTCAAATCTCTGGAAATTCCAGTGTTATTTTTACACGGTACGGCAGATACTGTAGTTGACTATAAAATGAGCAGAAAACTCTATTATGCTGCTCCCGAACCCAAAACTCTATTTTTTGTTCCCAACGGCGAGCATCGACGTTTGTACCAGCCAGGAAAACACTCTTACCTGCTGGCGATCGCCGACTTTGTTAACGGGCTTGAGGAAACTAATTAACTATCATCAGTTTCAGAAGTGGCTGGAGTTGCCGGATTAATTTCTAGCTGTTGCTGTTGTTCGAGAATTCTTTGTTGTTGCAGGCGTTTAAAATCAGAGACAGAATTATCTAGTTGTCCTTGGGAGTCGGCATTAAATTCTGCTGCGCTTCTACCATTTAGTTGTTGAGCGCGGTGCATCAAATCTAGAGGATTTAACCCCGAAGGGGTATCTCCAAAGATGTCACTTTTCTCATTGGACTGATAACCATCGTTATTACCTCCAGACTGAGCCAAGGTAGAAGCATTGAATCCAGCTAGCAAGGTTAAAGCTATTGCTATACTCAGATTTTTAGTTAATTTATGGGCTTGGTTATGTTTAAACATCATAGAATCTCCACCTACAGTTATTATTAACGAGTGATGACTGGCGAGTGGTAGATGCAAGTAAGTTCTTTCTCAGTCGCCAGTCACCAATAAGTTTATCGCCTGGAAATTTTAAGCAAAACGGCGACGTAACAAGGGCTGAATTGACAACAAAACTAAAGCATCAAATGCCAAGAGAATCAGGATAACAGTACCAAAACTGAAACCAATCCAAGGGGTATTCATCACAATACTACTAATTGCCCAATCTCCATGACCGTAAATATAGCGAATTGGTTCGATCGCATAAGTTAGGGGATTGAGACTGGCAACTACCTGTAACCATCCTGCCATAAAGCTTAGAGGTGCAAGAGCAGTACTGGCAAACAATAGGGGTAAGTTAGTTACGAAGATGACTGCAAGGAGTTCGATGTGTCCTGGTAGAGCAAAAGCCAAACCCAGACTCAAGGCTGTAACTCCCAAGACAATTAAAAAGACAATTAAGGCGATCGCGCTTAAACCAGCCCCACCTGGTAATCCTGCCCCTAAAATCGCACTAGCAGCAATAATTACTGCCGTCTGAATAAAGCTCAGGGCAATAATATAAACTGTCGAAGCAGCGACAATCGAGTAGCGAGAAGACAAGGGTGCGACTAATAAGCGATTGAGAAAACCGAATTCGCGGTCAAACATGATCGGCAGTCCTGCGTTTAATGCTCCCGAAAAAGCGGTAAACACGATTACTCCTGGGGCGAGGAACTTAGCGTAACTCAAGTCATCGCCAAATAAACCCGCAGGTGCTTTGCTAAATAGTGCGCCAAACAAAACCAACCACATGAACGGTTGGATAACTCCCGCCACGAGACTCGAAGGACGACGTTGCAGTTGAATAAATAGACGCTGAGTCAGGGCGATTGTTTCCTGAAGAAAATTCCCCACAGAGCTAGTTTGCTCTCTAGTTTGTCTATTGATAACTGGGTTTGGTGCTAGTGCCGAATTGATATTAGAAATGGATTGACTCATAAAAACAATTAACAATTAACAATTAACAAACGACAGCGATTATTTCATCTGCTGTTTTTTCTCTTTTTTGAGATCCCTACTACTAGAGGCGGCAATTTCTGCATCCATAATCGTTTGACCAGTAGCAGCTAGATAGACATCATCGAGACTGGGACGAGATTGAGCCAAACTAAAGGTAGGTAAACCTACTTCTGATAGGGACTGCTCGATTTGACTGAGGGAACTTTGACCGGACTTAACGATTAGGTTTAAAGAATTACCTTGGACGGTATTGACGATCGCATTTTCGACAAAGGGCAACGACTCCAAAATATGCTTGGCTTTGTCTGCTTCTTCATCGGGGGTAAATTCGCGAATTCGCAGCGTCACGCGATCGCCACCCAGTTTATCTTTTAAATCTGAGGGCTTACCTTCATCAATCACTACTCCTTTGTCGATAATCGCCAAGCGATCTGCTAAAGCGTCGATTTCTTCTAAATAGTGACTGGTGATTAATACTGTTGTTCCTGCTGCTTTTAGTGCTTGCAAAAATTCCCAGACCACCATTCGAGTTTCGATATCCAAACCGACGGTGGGTTCGTCTAAAACTAACACTTCAGGCTGGTGTAACAAGCCCGCTGCTAGATCGAGACGTTTGCGAATTCCTCCCGAATACGTCCCTGTTTTCTTATCGACATATTCTTGTAAACCCAAAACCTCGACTAACTGCTCGATGCGATCGCCAATCGCTTTTTTGGGTAAATGATAAAGTGCTGCCTGGAGCTTTAATAATTCCCTACCTGTCAGTACCTTATCAATAGCTACTTCTTGAGCGACATAACCCAACCTTTGTCTTACCGCTTTGGGAGATGCAAGTGCCGAGATTCCCCCGACTTCTATTTTGCCTCCATCGGGTCTTGCCAGGGTACACAAACAGCGAATAGTACTAGTTTTTCCCGCACCGTTTGGGCCGAGTAGACCAAAAATTTCTCCTGGTTGGACGGTAAAAGAGATATTCTTTACCGCCTGGACATCGCCATAACTTTTGCGTAAGTTTTCAATTAAAACGGCAGCAGCCATACTATCTAGTTAAAAAATTTTTCTGTATATGTATTTATTGTAATAGTTCCACCAAAGATAGATGTTAATTGTTTACTAAACCTGAGTCGCCACCGAAGGAGCAATTTCTGCACTAGGAAAAATATCCTGCAAGTACTGGTCTACCACATCATCAGTTTTGCCAACCATTTTGATCTGTCCCTGCTGCATCCAGATAGTTTTGTGGCAGTTTTGACGAATCAACTCCATTGAGTGAGAAACCAACAATACCGTGACATGATCTTGCCAAAATTCTTCCATTCTTTGACTGCATTTATTTTTAAAGCTGACATCGCCAACCGAAAGTACTTCATCGAGAATCAAGATATCTGGTTTTACGTCTGTGGCGATCGCAAATCCCAAACGTGCCGTCATCCCCGAAGACAGTCCCTTTACAGGAACTAAAGCATAATCTTCTAATTCAGCAAATTTCAGAATATTCTTAGCTCTAGAGCGCATTTGTTCGGTAGAATAGCCCAACATCACTCCATAAAGAATAATATTTTCCATTACCGCTAATTCTGGATCGAATCCTGCACCGAGTTCAATTAGGGGGGCAATCTTTCCCTTCACTCTTACCGTACCAGTAGTTGGCCGAAGAATACCTGAGATTAGCTTGAGCATGGTGGATTTTCCCGAACCATTTGCCCCAATAATGCCTACTTTTTCACCGCAGCCAATAGACAAATGGATATTATCTAAAACAATTTTTTTGGCTGGCTGACGATATTTGCCCTCTAGAAAAGACAGAATAGTTCTTTTTAGATCGTAAGAAAATTCTTCTTGAGTTCTACGCCATAGGGAGACCCCATCTAATCTAATCAATTCTTCCATTATTTGTGATTTTATCTACGAGCTTCGTTAATGAATTATTTGTAACTAGCTATTAGCTATTAGCTATTAGCCTTTAGCTCTAACTATTAGATATTTATCTACCAGGTTTGATTGTCACCCTAATATTATTTCATAGTAAATCCATAAACTGAGAACGCCAACTAGAAAATGCCATAATGCCAATCGTTAAAACTATTAAACCGCTCACTAAACTATGAACAATGAGGAGCGGGTCGGGAAGCTGTCCAGAGAGAGAAATCTGACGAATACTTTCAATAATTGGCAAAATAGGATTTAAAACTAAAAACCGACTCACACTTTCAGGAACAATATCTGGCGGATAAAAAATAGGCGAACTAATCCACAAGAGGAAAGTTAATAGCTCATAAAAATAAGATAGATCGCGAAAAAATACATAGAGCGCGCTCATTAACATTCCGACTCCAGTACAAACTAAAATCAAGCCTGTAATTGGTAACAAGAGAGCAGCGACGTTAATTAGATTTTTAGAAATAATGAGAGTGACGATCGCCAATAAAGGAAAAGCACCCATTAATAATTGAAATATATTGGCCCCAATCGTAGAGAGGGGAAAAATAAATAAGGGTAAGCGGATTTTATTAACCATGCCTCCATTTTCTACCACACTGGGTAGAGCTTGGGCTGTAGAAGTAGAAAAGAAATTGATCGTTACCAGACCAGTAAACGCTGCCAAAACATAGTTTAAAGCAGAATTATCATAATATTGAGCAAAAGCAGCACCAAAAATTGCCGTGTAAAGCCCAGTCATTGCCATCGGATTTAACAGCGACCAGTAAATCCCTAAAAAAGAACCCCGATATCTTCTTTTGAGATTGCGCTTAATTAAGACGGTCAGTAGTTCCCGATACCATGATAATTCGCTATCTTGTTGCTTGTTTAGAATAGATATAACCATATAGTAAGTTCTATGGATGTTTACCATCGGAAGTATTGTAATTAAATTTGAGTTAAAAAATCGGCAGTATCATTAGCTGTCATCAGTTTACTTAGGAAGATTGAAGACTTCAAAGAGGGCAGCTTTTGCTTTAAACTGTGAAATGGCTCATTATTATTCGGAATAAATTAACAGCAATGGAAATCGGGCAAAAAGTAAAAGTTTGTAGAATCAAAGACAGAGTAAATGGTAGTGTCGCTAACAAGCTTGGCAAAGTTGGTACCGTCAAAGAATACAAAATGACTGATGGTAGCGGTGTAGGCGTGGTCGTTCAATTCGACGATCGCACTGCTACCTGGTTCTTTGAGGATGAAATTAAGCCCGTAGATTAGTCACAATATTACTTAAATCAATAACGCTCTATAACAGACCAAATTTTATAATATGTCCTCGATCGTCACCTTTTTGGGTAAAGGCGGTACGGGTCGCACCATTAGCGCGATCGCAACTGCTAAAAAGCTAGCTACAGAAGGAAAAAAAGTTCTTTTAATCGGACAAGATTCTAGTCCTGCTTGGGGAATGGCATTAGGAGTAACTTCCACCGCCGAACCCCAAGCAATAGATACGAATCTGGCAGTAATGCAGCTAAATTCCACTGTCTTGCTAGAAAATAATTGGGAAGAAGTTAAACGACTAGAAGCTCAATACTTGCGATCGCCAATTCTTAAACAGGTCTACGGTCAGGAACTAGGAATATTACCTGGTATGGATCGGGCTTTAGCTCTCAACGCCATCCGCGAACAGTATCAAAGTAAGAAATACGATGCGATCGTCTATGATGGTACGGCAGGACTCGATACCCTGAGAATGTTTGGTCTGCCAGAGATTTTAAGCTGGTATTTCCGTCGTTTTCGCGGTATTTTTGCCGATTCAGATATCGTTAAGACTCTTTCGCCTTTCGTGCAGCCAGTCACTAGTGCGGTGCTAAATACAACTTGGACGGCAAACGACATTACAGAAAATACCAACAATCCTGCTACTGAGATGTTAGAGCAAGGGACGCAAGCTCTAAGTCAAGGAAATGTTTTGGCTTATTTGGTGACTACCCCTAATCCCGCAGCAGTAGCTACAGCAAAATATCTTTGGGGTAGCGCGCAGCAAATTGGCTTGAGTGTAGCGGGAGTTCTAGTCAATCAGGGTCGAGTCGCAGATAGTGTAGTTGCCGATTTTGCTCCCTTGACGATAACTAACTTACCTGATTTTGACGGCAGTAATTGGCAGCCTTTAATTAATGTGTTGCCTAATATGCTAGAAGGAGTTGATGCTCCTAAGCCAATAGAATTTATCATGGCTCAACGCAAAATTAAGGTGTTTTTACCAGGATTTGAGAAAAAACAGGTCAAACTAACTCAATACGGTCCTGAAATTACGATCGAGGCTGGAGATCAAAGACGCAATATTACTCTTCCTCCTGCTTGGCGCGGTAGCTCGGTAGCAGGAGCAAAATTTCAAAATGGCTATCTAGAGATAACTATTGGTTAGGAAAGCTATAATTTCTAAGCTTCCGATCATCAGCTAAATTTATTGAAAATTCAGTATTATCATGTCTGATTCTCCAACTAATATCAAAAAGCCAGATAACTCAGGTAATTCTAAAGCCCGTCAATTACTGGGTATGAAGGGTGCAGCTTCAGGAGAAACTTCTCTGTGGAAAATACGGCTGCAACTGATGAAACCAATCACCTGGATTCCTTTGATTTGGGGTGTTATTTGTGGCGCAGCATCTTCGGGTAACTATACTTGGACGTGGGAAAATTTTGGCTTGTCGGCAGCCTGCATGTTACTTTCCGGGCCTTTGATGACTGGCTATACTCAGACTGTTAACGAACTTTATGACCGCGAGATCGACGCGATCAACGAACCCTATCGTCCCATACCTTCGGGGGCAATTTCTCTGACTCAGGTGAAGATCCAAATCTGGGTTTTGCTATTATTGGCTCTAGCATTGGCTTATGGTTTGGATGTAGCGGTAGGTCACGACTTTCCGACTATTTCTTGTATTGCCTTTGGTGGGGCAATTGTCGCCTACATTTACTCTGCACCACCAATCAAGCTGAAACAAAATGGTTGGCTTGGCACTTATGCCTTGGGTTCTAGCTATATTGCCCTACCTTGGTGGACTGGTCATGCCTTATTTGGTGACTTAAATTGGACAATTGTCATCTTGACCTTAATCTACAGTTGTGCGGGATTGGGGATCGCGATCGTCAATGACTTTAAGAGTGTAGAAGGCGATCGCGAATTGGGGTTAAAATCTTTACCTGTAATGTTTGGTGTAACTACTGCTGCTTGGATCTGTGTCGTGGCGATCGATGTTTTCCAGATTGGTATTGCAGGTTATTTAGTAGCTATTCACGAGAATCTTTACGCGACGATTGTCTTTTTGTTAGTCATACCTCAGATCGTCTTCCAGGATATGTATTTTCTCCGCGATCCTCTAGAAAACGATGTCAAATATCAAGCCAGCGCACAACCCTTTTTAGTCTTTGGGATGTTGTTTACAGGTATTGCCCTCGGACACGCAGGAATTTAATTGTAGGGTGGGCAAGAGAATAAATTTGGTCTCTCGTTTATCCTCAAAGCGACGAGGACAAGTCCCCATCGTATACGGGGGCAAAGGCAAGAACATGGCTTTTGAGGAAACACGGGGCATTCAAGGTGCGGAATTTACTTCCGCACACAGCCCCTCCTCAACAGCGTGGTTGGATATGCGCCCTCAGGTGGCGCATCCCCCGCGCTCAAAAGTTTAAATTGTCCGCGCAAAGGCGCGAAGTTGTAGGGTGGGCAACCAGAATAAATTTGTTGCTCGGAGAAAATTGGCTGTTATTGCCCACCAAAAGAGATCGATCGTACTGCTTCGTCCATTTATTCAAATATCTCAGCTAGATCGACAGTCAAATTAGGTAGTATATTCTCACCTGATAAACTTTGAGGATTATCTAAAAACTCTTTATCCTGCCCATTACGATAAATCTCAACCTGTTTCTCATCAGGATTAATTAACCAACCCAGCTTTACTCCACAGCTGATGTACTCTGCCATTTTTGCTTGGAGTTCTGTAAGATCGTCGGTGGGAGACATCAACTCAATAACAAAATCGGGGTCTATAGGCGCGAACTTTCTTTGCTGCTGTTTGTTAAGACTCTCCCATTTGACTTTTTCTACCCAACTAAGATCGGGAGAACGAATCGCGCCATTGGAAAGCTTGAATCCCGTGGAAGAATCAAATACTACCCCCAGTTTGGTTTGACAATTCCAATACCAAATCTGTCCAAATAAATCTCCATTGCGTTTTCCACTTTCGCTTCCAGTTGGTGGCATAACAATTAATCTTCCTTCGGGGGTAGTTTCAAACCGAGTTTCGGGATTATCCGCGCACAACTTCTCTAAGTCGCGATCGCTTATTTTTTCAGTAAAAGCAGAAATATTAATAGCACTCATCCATTTCTCTCCAATTAACAACAAATACGATTAAAAGCTGTCATGACTTTTTGATAGTTGGCTTCTTTAATTTTGGTCAAATATTTGCCTAATCTCTTAATAAATTGTATTTAAGTTGTAGGGTGGGCAATCAGAATAAATTTGTCGCTCCTTGAAAATTGGCTTTTATTGCCCACCAAAAGAGATAGATCGTTTTGCTTTGTCCATTACCGATTTGATGTATTCTGTTTTACCTTGGGTGTAGGCTTCGCGATTATTAGAAAAACCTCGGGCAAGTTGTTGTTTTAGTCGCGCATAGTGCGTTGCTTCATCGGGATGCTGACGAAGATAATCTCGAAAAAGTAAACGCTCCCAGAGTATGCTGTCGGGTTCTACTAGATGAACGTGATGAGTACGCGGACTATTTGGTGGCAAACCTTTAACAAAAAACATCCGTTGGGGATCGGGATTATCACTCCAGTAAGCATAACCTAAAGATTCAAGGGGAGAAATGACCGCTTGTCTTGCTTCCACTAGAGAATTTACTCCTATTAGAATATCAATAACGGGTTTTGCTGCTAATCCTGGTACTGCCGTGCTACCAAAATGCTCGATACGATTTATCAAAGTTGTGTCTAAAACCCTACGTAGACGAACAACTTCCTCCTGAAAAAGAAATTTCCAATCAGGATTGTATTTAGCAATAATTATTTCATCCACGATCGCAAATCCTGTTCGATAAAGCTATGTATTTGTATTTTCCCAAATATCCTCGATCGTATAAATTAAGTCGTAGGGTGGGCAAGAGAATAAATTTGTTGCTCATTGAAAAACAGCTTTTATTGCCCACCAAATTATTGCCCACTGCTCCCTAACTTCTTGTTTCCAGAGTTCACCGCAAGTTACTATAATCCTTAAAGTTTTTTTAAAGGTGTAGATACTTTTAATCATCATGGTGGACACATTTGAGCCAGAAGCAGCAAGGCGTTTTAGAAAGTTACAAAATCAGCTACGAGAATGGACAAAATCTCCAGTGGCAGGAGAAATTTGGCACAGTGTCGATATTTTTGACCAGGATGATTATGATATTCTAGTTGTTCCTTCATTTAGCATCGATCAGCAGGTAGGAAATAAAATAGCGGGATTTCTACACTACGAAGAAAGACTACTCTTCTCTCTAATTCGTTTGCGCAATCCCTTGACCAGAGTAATCTATATTACTGCTTTGCCATTGTGTCCGATAGTGATTGATTATTATCTACAACTATTACCAGGAATACCATTTTCCCACGCTCGCGATCGCCTATTACTGATTAGTACTTATGATGGCTCGCTCAAACCTCTAACCCAAAAGATTTTGGAGCGTCCTCGGCTGGTAGAAAAAATTCGTCGCGCCTTACGTCATGACAAGTCTTACATGGTCTGTTATAACTCTACCGATTTAGAACAACAACTGTCTCTAAAACTGGGTATTCCCATGTTAGCTGCTTCTCCTGAAGTACTATATTGGGGTTCTAAAAGTGGTAGTCGCGAAATCTTTGCCGAAACCAAAATTCCCCATCCTGACGGTAGCTATACAGTAAGGAATATCTGCGATCTCGTAAAGGAATTATACAATCTTTGGCAACGACAATCCGACCTCAAACGTATTGTAGTCAAACTTAACGAAGGCTTTTCAGGAGAAGGTAACGCTTTATTGGATCTTAGACCAATACAAGACTATGCTCCCCACCAGTGCGATCGCGAAAAAACTATTGATGCTTTAACCAAACAGCTAGAAAAGATGAATTTTCAGGGTGTAGGGGAAACCTGGTCGGCTTTTTCGGCTCGTATTCCCACATTAGGGGCAATTGTCGAGGCTTTTGTCGAAGGAGATATTAAGCGATCGCCCAGCGTACAGGGTTACATTAGACCATCAGGGGAAGTGGAAATTGTCTCTACCCACGACCAAATCTTGGGTGGTGAAGATGGACAAGTTTACGAAGGCTGTTATTTTCCCGCAGATGCCGTCTATCGTCTTGAGTTACAGGAATTGGGTTTAAAAGTAGGTGAAGCTTTAGCGGCCAAAGGTGCGATCGAGCGTTATAGCGTAGACTTTATTGCCGTACAACAACCAGATAAAACCTGGGATCTTCAGGCGATCGAGATTAACTTGCGTAAGGGTGGTACTACACATCCTTTTATGACCCTAAGATTATTGACTAACGGTCATTTTGATTACGATACGGGCAGGTTTTTGAGTCAGCAAGGTCAAGAAAAATACTATATTGCTACGGATAATTTACAAAAGGAACAGTATAAGGGTTTGTTACCTAATGATTTGATGGATATTATCGCTCAAGAAAGACTGCATTTTGATAGCAGCAGTCGTACTGGAACGGTATTTCATCTCATGGGTGCATTGTCAGAGTTTGGCAAACTCGGTCTAACTAGTATCGGTAACTCCCTCGAAGAAGCAAAAGAAATCTACGATCGCGTCGAAGCTGTCTTAGACCGCGAAACCGAAGATATTCAAAATACTACCTTACCGATCAACTGGAGTAGTAACCAATGAGGAATCAGGAATGAGGAACGAGGAAAATGGGGGCTTGAGGAGATGGGGAAGATGGGTAGGAGTAAGGAACGAGGAATCAGGAATCAGGAACGAGGAAATACAACTAACAACTAACAACTAAATTCAACTTGGCGATCGCCAGCTATCCAGATTAAAATCTTAGATTGAGCGTGGGGTAAATATCGTCCTAGGGCGCGAATACAACTACACGATCGAGATTCCAGTAGAGGTGAGTTGTGGCTAGTAGTAAGCAAAGACCAATAGCTGTAGATCTGTTTGCTGGTGCAGGGGGGATGAGCTTGGGGTTTGAACAAGCGGGGTTTGACGTGCTGGCTGCGGTAGAGTTAGATCCAATTCATGCTAGCGTCCATGAATATAACTTTCCTTTTTGTACGACTATCTGTAAGAGCGTTAGCGAAACTACCGCTCAAGAGATTAGAACCAAATCGGTAATAGGCGATCGCACCATTGATGTGGTTTTTGGTGGGCCTCCCTGTCAAGGTTTTTCCTTAATGGGCAAACGCAACCCGAATGATGTTCGTAACTCCTTGGTATTGCATTTTCTCCGTCTGGTTTTAGAATTGCAACCCAAATTTTTTGTGATGGAGAATGTACGAGGCATTACTATTGGTCAACAAAAGCAGATTCTCGCCACGATTATTGAAGAGTTTTGGCAGCATGGTTATCAAGTCAGAGAGAATTATCGGGTTTTAAATGCAGCTAACTATGGAGTCCCGCAAAATCGTCAGAGATTGTTTTTGATTGGCTGTCGTCGGGATCTAGACTTACCTAACTATCCTCCAGCTTTCACTCAACCACCCACTAAGAATTCTACTGCTAAAACCAAAGTCAAACCTGCCCCCAAGGGTTTACCATCCACCCCGAATGTGAGAGAAGCGATTAGCGATCTTCCAGAAGCAAATCATTACCCCGAACTAGAATTTAGAGATTGGGTAAAAGCAGAGTACGGTCAACCGAGCCTCTATGCCAGTAGACTGCGGAGTTTAGCTTTGACTGAAGACGATTATTCCTACCCAAGACTATATAATCATCAACTTTTAACCTGTAGCCGACGCACCAAACATACAGAGAAAACCATAGCGAGATTTGCTGCTACCGTACCAGGAAAAAGCGATCGCATCAGTCATTTTCATCGTTTGGACTTGAATGGTCTGTGTACTACCCTGAGAGCGGGTACAGCTAGCGATCGGGGGGCATATACCTCTCCCCGTCCCATTCATCCGATTACCCCCCGTTGTATTACCGTTAGAGAGGCTGCACGCCTTCATTCCTATCCCGATTGGTTTAGGTTCCACGCCACGAAATGGCACGGATTTCGACAAATTGGTAATTCTGTGCCTCCCCTCTTAGCCAAAGCAGTCGCCCAGCAGATTATTAATGCCCTCGCCATCAGCCCGATTAAACCAGAGCAAAAGTATGACTTGAACTTGGCTCAAACTGAATTATTACAGTTCAAAATGACTCAAGCCGAGAAATATCACCATCTAGAAACTAGGGCGATCGCCAGAAGAATTAAATAATCAAAGTCCTTGAGGGATCAAAACCTCGTCTATGGGAATAATTACGCCATTGACAGCACCTAGAGGTTCACTGGCAGTTGCTTCATTAAGCTTGACTGTCATTTTATTTTTTTCTGTCGGAACTCCAGTAATTTTTACTGAATTTCGATCTAGTAAAGTCGCTACTTCGCGACGCTGGATCTCTTCTTCGCCGATACTGCCAAGAATCAGATGGTATTGCATTACTTGCTTCATCGTTTCGGGATCGGAAAGCTTCTGTTTGAGTTCGGGAGATAAAGCAGCAAAAGCCTCTTCGGTAGGCGCAAGCACCGTTAATAAATCTTCTTGTTCGACAGTTTCTAGTAGCCCTGCTTCTTGCAAGCTGGAATTAAAAGTGGCAAATTTTTCGTCCTCTAGGATTGTTGCCAAGTCTACTGCATCGTCTGATTGAAAGCTATGAGCAAAGGGACTAAAGAAACTGGCAGAAGGATAGTAGTACAATGACTGTGCCAGGGCAGAATTGCTAAGGCTATAGGTAGCACCCGCTAGAAGGGTTGCTAAAGTTAGTTTTTTTAGTAGTTGTTTTAATGACATAATTCTAAAGATGATAATGAGGTTACGATTGAGTTGGTAGGATTGGGCAAAAGCCACGGTGAAAACTAACGGTGAAGATTAAGCCGATCGGATTGCGATCTTGTAAATGTAAATTCGCGCTGGAGATAGCTTTAGCAAAACATATAATATATATAGTTTACATTTTTTAGCTCAAAACTCGATTCGACTAACTATTTACTGGGTCTATAATTGCTTATTATGTTACAAGCGGTTTCAAATATGCACATTAATAACAAAAATTATAATTAAATAGAGAATATATTTAGTTAAATTAAACCCCGAACCTCATATCCATATCTAACGACCTGAAATAGATAGGCAAAAGTTCCATATATTAAGAAAAGTTTTAAATAATTTAGTTCTGTATTGATGGCTTATTGTCTTGTCTGAGACATTCTCTGCAACTATTTTTAAACTAATTATTACCAACCCTCTCGCCATGAACCAGAATCAAATAGTCGGTAGGAGATATCAACTAATTCAAGAGCTAGGCAGAAACAACTGGAGTAGTACTTATCTAGCGAAAGATATCACCATAGCTGACAATTCTGACTGCGTAGTACAACAATTTAAACTAGCAGGAGGAAAACATTATAGAGCGGGGGAGGAAGTAATCAGACAAGATGTACAAACCCACTTTGCTAATGAAACCTATCTCTGGCAAAAACTAGCTGCCAATTCTCAGCTACCTTCGGTGTTTGCTTGTTTTGAAGAAGAAAATACTCTGTATCTGGTTCGAGAATATATAGAAGGACAGAATCTAGCGCAGCGACTAGAAAAAGAGGGACTATTAGATGAGACAGAATTAGTTAAGTTACTCCGAGATGTACTGTTGGCACTAAATTTAATTCATCAGCAAGGGGTAATTCATCAAGATCTCAAACCATCTAACTTAATTATTCGCGATCGCGATCGACGAGTACTAGTGATTGGTTTTGGTACGATTACGGCGATTACTCACCGCCCGATGTCTCAAAATGAATCGACGATCGTCACTTCAATAATTAACGAGTACTATCCCCCAGAACAAGCGATCTCTCAAATGCTTCCTAGCAGAGATATCTATGCCTTGGGAGCGATCGCGGTCGAAGCAGTTACGGGTAAGAAACCCCGTCAAATTCCGCCTCATTTTCCCGTCAAAACAGTATTAGCCAGAGAAAATTGCCAAATTCACTTTGAAATAGTAGAAATACTAGAGCGGATGATGAGCCGAGATTCGGCACGCAATTATGCTTCTGCATCAGAGGTTTTAGAAGCACTCAATAAAACCAAGTTTAGTTTGGCAGCCTCGGAACTGTTGGCAAATCCTACCGAAGCCAGTTCAGCTTTAGCACCAACAGGTGCATCCAAACCGAGGGATCGACTTCGGCATAATAATAATTATCCCCGCGAAAAAGGCTTTAATCTGAATCGGTTGCATTTGGCGATCGCCACGATCGCCATACTCTTCATTGCTGGGATTAGCGAATTGCTGTTTCCCGTATTGCGTCCCCGCTACTATTGCTATCGAGGCGATCAAATATTGGCTTCACAACAGCCAGAACCAGCTTTAGATACTTTTCAACAGGCGATCGATCTCAATTCCCGCTCTATCTGCGGATGGCTGGGAAAAGCTGAAGCTCTTTATGGCTTAGAACGCTATCAGGCTGCACTAGCAGCATACGATCGGGTCGATCAAATTCAACCCGACTTAGTAGAAACTTGGCAAGGTAGAGGAGAAGTTTTGTATCGTCTGGAGCGGTTTGAGGCGGCCAATACTGCCTACAACAAAACCCTGAGAATGGCTCCAGATAATGCTGTCATCTGGAATCGCAAGGGGAAAGCACTCTACAAGTTAGAACTCTATCTAGAAGCATTAGCAGCCCAGGACAAAGCCTTGAGACTAAAACCAGATTACGTTCAGGCAATCAGCGATCGCGGTATTGCTTTGATTGGTTTAGGTCAATATCAAAAGGCATTAGAAGCTTTCGACAAGGCCCAGACAATCGATCCTTTAGATCCTAAGCTGTGGCAAAACAAAGCCTTGGCTTTACAGTATCTAAATCGTCCTCAAGAATCAATTCGACTTTATCAAGAAGCCTTAGAAGCCTACGAAAGAGTAATTAAAGAAAATCCGCAAAATATTACCGCCTTATTAGATAAAGCTAATGTTCTGAGTCAATTACAACGACACCAAGAGGCATTAGTAACTTACGAACAGGCGATCGCCGTCAATGAAAATTCTCATTTAGCTTCGTTGGGCAAAGGCAACGCTTTATTTGCTTTACAACGCTATGAAGATGCCCTAGCAGCATTTGACCGTACAGTTAAGGTACAGCCAAGATCCTACATTTCATGGCACAATCGCGGTTCTCTACTGCGAGATGGACTCAAAAAATTACCAGAAGCGATCGCTTCTTACGACCGCTCCTTAGCAATCAATCCTAATTTTTATCATGCTTGGCGCGATCGAGGCATTGCCCTGAGTCAAAATCAAGAGCAGGAAAAAGCGATCGAGTCTTTCAAAAAAGCCTTAAATATCAAACCAAATGACTATAGATCTTGGGTAGGACGGGGTATTGCCCTATCTTCCCTGGGCAGAACTGATGAAGCTATTTCAGTATTCGATCGCGCGGTAGAAATTCAACCCCAAGACCCCTTTGTTTGGATGAACCGCGCAGCCGTTTTAGAAACGGTAAACAGATATACTGAAGCCTGCGATGCCTATCGTCAGGTCAAAAAAATCAACCCAGCCTTTTCCCCCGCGATTAGAAAGCTACAGCAACTCAATTGTCGTCAATAACGAAACCAAATAAATTACAAAAAACAGGCGAATTTAGCGAAATAATTGGCGACCGCTGGTTGAAAAACCGACTAGCAACATTGCTATTTCTCAGCCTGAGTTTAAACCTAATTATCGCCCCTGCGGTAATGGCTGCCACTGGAGCATCTATCACTCGTCAAACCGCTTATGCGATCGGTATTTTATACTGCGTCACCGTCGCCTTATCCGTTTATCTGTTTGCCGTTATCTTTCAACCCGAAAGGTTTTGACAATGTTTATCTGAAAGGGCGAACAGCCGTTCGCCCCTACCTATTGTCCCCGTGTCATATTCATCCTTCATCATTCATCCTTTAAAATCATGTCTATCATCAACGAAACTATTACCGCACTATTACCGCAATTCGCGCTACGATCGCACTGTGGCTTTTGACTGCTTTAATCTATCCGTTTTTCTTAATTGCGATCGGACAAGTAGCTTTTCCCTACCAAGCTAATGGTAGTTTAATTACTAACCAACATGAAGAAATAATCGGTTCGGTATTAATCGGACAGCCTTTTACAAGCGATCGCGCAGTTTATCTCTCCTCCCAGTACTACCAACTACAGTACGGGTGAAGATGCAGCCCCAACGGGAGTTTCAGGCGCAAGTAACCTAGCCCCTGGCCACCCCGACTTACTATCGAGAGTTGAAGCAACCACTGCCGAATTACAGCAAGCAGGTATCGAACCAACTGGGGATTTAGTCTATGCTTCTGGTTATATTATTATTAGGGGTTGATATTGGGAGGTCGAGCCTGCAGATGGACGCAGTTGTTACCCTACGGGAAGTTACCAGAGAAAACCTAGGTGAGATTCTCAGCTTAACAGTAAACAGCGAACAAGAGAATTTCATTGCTTCCAATGCTGTATCAATTGCCGAAGCCCATTTCTATCCAGAGGTAACATGGTTTCGGGCAATTTATGCTGATGAAACCCCCGTAGGTTTCGTCTTGCTAGATGATGATTCGGTTAAGTCATTCTATGCGGTTTGGCGATTCATGATCGATGCGCGTTTTCAAAGGCATGGATTTGGAAAACGTGCTTTAGAGTTGGTGATTGAATACGTAAAAACACGCCCAAAAGCAAAGGTTTTATTGACAAGCTGTGTTCCTGGTGAAGGAAGTCCCGAAGGATTTTATAAAAAGATGGGCTTTACACCCACAGGTGAGATAGATGAGGATGGAGAAATGATTATGCAATATGAATTGTGAAAAGCTTCTTCGGCATAGCGATCGTAGCATAACGATCGCGCTGCATCGGAACGTTTTAGTATGACAAGTTAAGTTACATTTGACAATTTTAACTATCTGGTAATAATCGGTGTTCCCTTGAGTCTTTATAGCGATCGCTCTCAAATAATTTCTTTTGCTAATGGATTGGAAGCTTTCAGCAGTCTACTGTACTAAAAAACTGTTCTAGTATGTCAGAATTTGAGCTAATAATTCTGGTGCAATCCGAAACCCAGCTTTATTTATCAAGTCGTCAATGACAGGTTCTAGTGATTCGAGTTCACCCACTTGTTTAGCCCGAAGCAGAATTCCCAAAATTCCCGTCACGTTCAACCCCAAAGACTTGGCAACTTTTCTGCCCTCACACTCATCCAGAAGCGTCCAATCTGCCTTAAGCTCAATGGCAAGAGCGATGGCTTCAGCTTCTCCTCGATCGAGTGTTTGCTTTAGCAATTGGGCAAGCGGTTCGTTGCTCACCTGCTGAATTTGAATCCATCCTGATGAAATTGCCTCACGAATTGCTTGAGAACCAGGTCGTTCTTCATTAACTTTCAATTCCTCCAATACCGCATTGGGAATTAGAATTTTGCCGAATTGCTGAGGCAGGAGTTCAAGCCGAGCCACAATCGCCAAGTTGAGAATTGATGAAGTGTTACTCACTACGGGCATAGCTTAAGTCATCATCCAATTCTTCAAAGCCATAGTGTCGAGATACTCCACGACGAGAGAGCAACTGCCCAAATTCGTATTTGTCCATTTCAGCAAGTTCTCGCGCTTTCCCAAAGGAGAGAATTTCTTGTGCATAGAGAGCGATGGCGAGTTCCCTAAGCAGTTCCCGTTCAATACGCTGCTCTGGTAGTCGGAGGGCTTGTACGATGGAGTCAGAGATCGAGATTTGTATTCCCATCTTCGCTTAGAGTCGTAAAAGTTGTATGGGTTTGTTTATAACTATCATGGTACACTCAGCGACCAGACTTGAGAGTTTAACGGGGTCTAACAACCGCAATTTACCCGACTGCTAAGAGGTTATCCGTGGCGGGTGATTGGGAACGTTAATCTCTTCGTTTAACTACTTGACAATTTTAACTATCTGGTAACAATCGGTGTTTCCTTGAGCCTTGGTAGCGATCGCTCTTTAATACTTTTAATACCAAATCCGATTATCAAAAAGTACCAAAAAATTGATCGTAGAGACGTAATATATTACGTCTCTACAGGTTTGACGATTTAACCGATAAGTATTCTATGTAAACAGGATTTGGGAGAAAATAGTTTTCTGACAAATTTTCAGTTATGGAAGAATTACTGGAACTAAGTAAACGTCGCATTTATCGTGGATGTTACCCCAGAAACTCTGCCAGAAAGACTCCAAGACGGCAAAATTTACGCGCCAGACAAAATCCAACAGTCTTTGCAAAACTTCTTTTAGCATCATAATTTAACTGCATTACGAGAATTGGCAATGCGAGAAGTGGTTAACAACCTAGAAGAAGTCGATGCTACTAAAGAACGGCGTTTTTCTAGCGTTAAGGAACGAATTGTAGTTTGTATCTCTACCTATGCTAATTCTTCAAAGTTTTAAAACCGAAAGGTAGTCCGCAAAGTTCCGACATAAATAGTATCGTTATCTTTGATGTGTCCTGGATTGGTTACTACAAACATTCCCGGTGTTATTGAGATATTGTCGTTAACTTTGAAACGATAGAACAACTCAAAGTGTAAGGAGGTCGCTTCGTCTTCTTGACCAACATTGGTAGGTAATTCATCTTCTGCAATTAATGCTGCTGCTGCTTCTGGTATACTTTCTCCTGTTTCACTTACTCGCTGTGCGATTTTCCCTACCGTATCTAAATTAGGATTGTTATCTGTGACTACGGTATCACCTTCATTGTCAATTACTTGCTCGAAAAATGGTACGGGAACTCCCCTAACTTCTGGGCCAGCGTCAACTAGTTTTGGTGGCATCCCAAAGATAAATCCTAATTGATCTCCTTCTCTACCAAAGAGATCGCTCAAACCCAAAGAAACAGTAAAAGTCGCTGACTCGGCAAAAGGTTTTTCTCCCGCAGCATCGCCAATGCCATTATCAGGGGTATTTTCTCCCACATTAAAATCATTACTAAAGTCAGGCAGTTCCCGAAGAAAATCGGTAAAAGCATAACCACCCCAGGCAGCTAAGTTAAGTTTTTCAGTGACATTCCACTGAATACTTCCACCAACAGCATTAATTTGGGCGGGTTGGTTTCCAAGAGGAAATCGGCAGCAAGCGGAAAATGGAGAATTTCCTGCACCTTCGGGTGCGGGAATAGAGGCATTAGACCACAATCCCCCAGTTTCTGCATTGACGCTACCTGTATATGTACCTAAAACACCATCGCTAGAATAGGCATTGACGTAATTAATCCCCGTAACGATATTTTCAGTAGGTTGAGCCAGAAGTTGTACCCCCAACGCGCTATGATCTGCTCCAAAAAAGCCAGCATCAGTATCGCCACTATCCCTAGTACCGTATGCTGCTTGCAATCTCAAACTATCTAGAATCGACCAATCAAATCCGATTCCCGCATCCATCGCACCACCAATTCGCAGGATGGGGTTGAGTTGTCCAAAACGAGAAATCGAACCTCTACCAATATCGAAGTAGGGCGAGTTGGCAGTTAAAAGGTTACTGAGGGCAAAACCATCGGCAGCAGCGTATAGAACTAACTTGTCGTTGAAGGTAGGAAACCGATATTCAAGAATATCTAAAGATACATCGCTTTCTAAACCAGCCTGGTAGCCAAGTCTAGCCATATACGTATTTAAGGATTCGGCATTGGTAAAACCACCATCATCGAAGTTACCACTAGTCAGATACATCCGCAGGCGGTCTTTACCTGTAAACGAGCTTTGTAATCCTAAGCGTGCTGTATAGGTCAAAACGGTTTCTGTATCGGGATCGTCTCGATTTACACAATCAGCACCGTCGGCGGTATCAACACCATCGATATCTTCTATAATGCTACATCCCCCTGGAGGATCTCCGCCAAAAGCATCGGTAAGGGCAAAAATCACTTCTCCATTAAGAATCGTAGTCGTCGAAAATTGATTGTCTTCTAAAGTTGCAACGCGGGCTTCGAGATTATCTACTCTACCTGCAAGAGTGGCTAATTCCACCTCAAAATCTCGTCTCAATCTCTCGAATGTTTGTAAATCTTCCGCAGCGATAGTTTCTGAAGAGGTAATTAAATTTTCTATTTGCTGCAAACAAGAATTCAATCCTGCTGCAAATTGATAGCGGGTTAGGGTTTGTTGACCGCGAAAAGTGCCATCGGCAAAGCCATTAATACAGTTATAACGCTCCGAAAGCGATCGCAGTGCTTCATAAGCCCAATCATCGGGACTGACATCTTTTAGTTGAGAGACTCTATTTATTTGGGCTAGATAGTGGTTAGAGTAGAGGTTGGTTGCTTCTGTATTGGATTGAAATTGTCGGTCGGATTCTGCTCGAGCAACAGAAGCTGACAACAGCAATAAACATATTCCCCAGGCTATTGATTTAATTTCCATTGGTATCACCTTTCGCTAATTTGCTAGGGTCTAAACCCTAGAAAAGCCGATTGGATTCATACCAATTTGTTAAAAAATGTTAGGCTGAATTGGTAGTTAAAACTATTAAAATAGTTTATTTTGAAATTTGCCAAGTAGAATTTTTTTTACTAAGTAGATTTACTTAAAATTCACCTCAAATATTTGATAATCTGTTAATCAACGATAATTTGAGAAGTCGATATTTATCTACGATTCTTAAACGGCAGTCGCCATTACTTTAGTTCGAGCGATTAACTAAAAAGTTCGTGGTATAAATTTTGTTTACTAGTTTCGATTTAGGACAATTTTCGGTCTTGAGATAAGTAAAGCTACTTATTGTCTAGCGCTTTGACAATCGAGTTTAGATTAATTAAACAAGCGATCGCCTTGGAAATGACTGTGTATTTTACCATAACACTTTTTAAATTAATTAATATGAATCAAAAACAATCGAGCGGAGATTATTGCTAAATAATCTCCAACTAATACATTAATTTTGCCAAAAAATTTTGACTCAGAAAATTAAGTTTTAAAACCGAAAGGTAGTCCGTAAGGTTCCGACATAAATAGTATCATTATCTTTGATGTGTCCTGGATTAGTGACGAAGAAAAAGCCTGGCGTAATCGAGATATTGTCAGTCGCCCTAAAGCGATAGAAAAACTCAAAATGCAAGGAAGTCGCTTCATCTTTTCGTCCTAAGCGATCTACACTTCCCGCAGGTACAAGAGTACCATCATCAAGTTGAACGGGATCTGAACGGGGATCATTATCACTTACTGCGATTGGTTCTTCATCGTTTACTACCTGTTCAAAGAAAGGCGTGGTCTCACCTGGGGTTGTCGGGCCAGCATCAACTAATTTGGGAGGCATACCAAACAGAAAAGCAAATAAATCTCCTTCACGACCAAAAGGATCGGAAAAACCCAAGGAAAATTGATAGTTTAGAGTGTTGCCATAGGGTTTCTTGCCAGCAACTGTTGTAGTGCTACCGCCAAAAGTTTCTGCAAAGAAAATAGAACCATCTCCTCCAAATTCTGGAATCTCTTTCAGGAAGTTAGTAAAGGTATAGGCTGCCGAAGACCCAAAGGTCAGGTTTTCTGTCATACGCCATTGTAAGCTTGCACCAACAGCATTGATTTGAGCGGGGAAAGTTCCAATCTCTAGATTTCCAACGGGTGACATAGATGAACTGGGAAGCCTGCCTCCAGACCATGACCCAGTCGTTTCTGCATTCACGCTACCAGTATATGTTCCCAAGACCCCATCTTCGGCGTAAGCATTTACATAAGTGATGCCCGTAACCAGATTTTCAGTAGGTTGTATTAATAACTGTGCGCCAAGTGCGCTGTGATCTGCGCCAAAAAAGCCCCCGTCCGTCTCGGCACTATCCCTAGTACCATATGCTACCTGCAAGCGTACTGGGTCGGCGAGCAACCAATCAAATCCCACTCCTGCATCCATTGCACCACCAATCCTAAAGATAGGATTGAGTTGTCCAAAACGAGAAACTGCACCCCGCCCGATATCAAAATAAGGAGAGTTAGAAGTTAGAACATTACTCAAAGCAAAACCAGAGGCAGAGGCATAGAATACTACTCGGTCATTAAAAGCAGGAACACGATATTCAAGGATATCTAAAAAAACTTGATTATCTAGTCCAGCTTGGTAACTAAAGCGAGGACTGTAAGTATTGAATGCTTCGGGATTAGTAAAACCACCGTCGTTGAAATTACCAGTGGTTAAAAATAACCGCAAGCGGTCTTGACCAGAAAAAGAGGCTTGCAATCCTAAACGTGCCAAGTAAGCAAAAACTGTTTCAGTTTCGGGATCGTCGGCAGTGGATATGAGGTTGAGGCTAGTATCTCTCGTGCCACATCTAATTACATCAGCTGAATTGAGGGTTAAATTCTCGCATCCCCCAGGGGGGTTGCCACCCCAGGCATCTGCCAAGCCAAAAATCACTTCCCCATTGAGAATCGCAGTCGTCGAAAATTGATTATCTTCTAAAGTGGCAACGCGGGCTTCGAGATTATCGACTCTGCCTACAAGAGTGGCTAATTCCACCTCAAAATCTCGTCTCAATCTCTCTACTGTTAATAAATCTTCGGAGGTGACGGTTTCTGAAGAGGCAATTAGATCTTCTATTTGCTGTAAACAAGAATTCAATCCTGCTGCAAATTGATAGCGGGTTAGGGTTTGTTGACCGCGAAAAGTGCCATCGGCAAAGCCATTAATACAGTTATAACGCTCCGAAAGCGATCGCA
>JASJEI010000365.1 GCA_030064795.1 Pleurocapsa sp. MO_226.B13
GCTATGGCATCACTTCAACAACACCAACAACGGCTTTATCAGTTGGAATTTCAAGTTCAGACTTATTCCTACAATATTTCCTAAAAGTTTTGTCAGTCAATCAGGGATACTGCTCTCTAATATCTTGTACTTCCTTACTCCACTCAAATATATAGAAAAGTCTCGACTCCCAATCTGACATTAAATGATGCGTGCGATCACTTTTCCAGCCAGGCGATCGTGATGCTCTACCCACAGACGGAAAATCTTGAATAGTTATCCAAGGCTTGTAGTCTTTTCCCCTACCTTTGCCCCTTCCTTCTTTAACATATCGCTCAAACTTAGCGGTCGTCCAATCGTATCTGCTTCTAGCCATGAGAAAACTGCACAATACAGAATTACTATGATTGTACAGCTTGAGTTACCAACTTTATTGTTAATTTCTCTTAAGTTACCAACTTTATTGTAAAGTTACTAACTTTATTGTCATTCTACATTTATTGTAAATATTTTCTATTTGCTACTCAACAGTGACGCTTTTCGCCAAATTTCTTGGCTGATCGACATCTAAACCTTTGATCGCTGCAATGTGATAAGACAAGATCTGCAAGGGTACAACCGCCAATACGGGAGAAATCAACTCATCTACCTCTGGTACGGTTAAAATATCATCAAAAGTATGGGCTGCTTCGGTAGCATTCATTGCCGTAGTCACGCCGATCAGACGGGCATCGCGGGCTTTGGCTTCTTGAGCGTTAGAAATTACCTTGTCGTAGACGCTTCCTGGCATAGCTACTGCGACTACAGGTACTGTATTATCCAATAAAGCGATCGGGCCGTGTTTCATTTCCCCTGCGGGATAGGCTTCTGCGTGGATGTAAGAGATTTCTTTGAGTTTTAAGGCACCTTCCAGGGCGATGGGGAAGTTAATTCCTCGTCCAATAAAGATAAAGTCTTCGGTTTCGGTAGTAAATTCGTGGGCTAATTCTTCGATCGCTTCGGCTTGGGTATCTAAAATAGTCTCGATCTGACTGGGTATGTGGCGTAAGGCTTCAATTATTTCCTCTATTTGGCTGTTGGATATCGTTTGACGACGATAGGCTAAATCTAAAGCCAGGAAATAAAAGCTCATGACTTGAGCGATAAAGGTTTTAGTAGCAGCAACGCCAATTTCAATTCCCGCGTGGGTGTCGATAATGCGATCGCAGATTTGAGCAATACTACTTTCAGCGCGGTTGGTAATCGCCAGTAGTTTGGCTTGAAATTTTGGTTTTAAATCTGCGCGTCTAGCTCTTTCGGACTCCAGTGCTGCAATGGTGTCGGCGGTTTCTCCAGATTGGGTAACGCCAATGGTTAAAGTGTGAGGAATTACTGGTTTGGGTGCATAACGAAACTCGGAGGCATAATCAATGGTGGTGGGAATACCAGCAATTTGTTCTAAAAGGTATTTACCAACTAAGCCAGCATGCCAACTCGTACCGCAAGCGAGGATTTGAATATGTTCTAAATCGTCAGTGAGATTCCCAGATAAACCGAGATTAATGGGACTAAAATTAGGATTTTCATCGGCGTGCCAATTGGGATTGATATAACTATCCAAGCAGTTTCTTACTACTGCTGGTTGCTCGTAGATTTCCTTGAGCATATAGTGACGGAAACCCTGTTTTTCTACCTGTATGGGATTCCAATCTAGGGTGCGGGGAAAACGAGAAACGCGATCGCCTGCAAAGCTATAGATTTCTACTCCCAAGGGTGTCAGTCTGGCAATTTCTTGATTTTCTAGATTGAGAATCGTGCGGGTGTGGGGCAATATTGCTGTCATATCAGAGGCGCAGAAAAATTCCCCCTGTCCAAAACCCAATACTAGGGGTGCTTGTTGACGAGCCACAATTAATTCGTAGGGATGTTCGGCACTGACTACGGCGATCGCAAATGCGCCTTCTAGTTTAGAAATAGTTTTCTGGACAGCTTCCATTAGGGAATTAGAACTGTGCAAAAATATAGTAACTAAATGGGGAATTACCTCGGTATCGGTTTCGGAACGAAATTCAATCCCCTTGCTAATCAGTTCTTCTTTGATTTCTAAATAATTTTCGATAATGCCATTTTGCACTACCGCCAAACTCAGGTCAGAATTTAAGTGTGGATGGGCGTTGTGTTCTTCAGGTTTACCATGAGTTGCCCAACGGGTATGCCCGATGCCTAGTTGTGCTTTATGTTCATCTCGTTCTAGTTTTTCTCGCAGATTAAATAACTTCCCCTTGGCTTTGATGCAGTTAATTTTGCCCTCCTCAACTGTCGCTACCCCCGCAGAGTCATAACCCCGATATTCTAATCGTTCCAAACCAGCAATTAAAATGTTTGTCGCTGCTTGAGTACCGATATAGCCGACAATTCCACACATAATTAAGAGTTGATTGATAAATAAATTGTTTAATCGCCTCTAGTTTAGATCGAAAATTTTGAAAGTACCTGTTTTAAAAATTATCTGATTCTGGTATTGGGCCAGATTTGCCATTTTGATTGAGAAATAAATTACCCGCAGAATCGTTTTGATAGACACAGTCAATTTTAGGATTGCCTTCCAAAGGGCCAACGAAGCCAAAAGTGTTCATGCGTCTTTTACAATCTCTAACCTGTTCCGAACTTACTAGGTTTTGCTGTTCTAGTACTGACCAATTAGTACGTCGTAAAACACATCCAGGCTGCATCCGGGGTTGGGTGAGATAGACGCTAAAGGGATTGAGAGTCAAAAATACCCTCATATCAGTGACAACAGCACTGGCACCAAATTGCTGACAAACTTCAGGATTGGGGGCTTTACGGTCGATTTGCAGACTAGAATCAACTGTAGCTAAATTATCCGAACCAGTAGTTAGGTTGAGAGATAATCCAATTACAATACCGATGACAAAAACACTGGCTAAAACAGCGATTTTTGCCACATCTAGAGGACTTTTTTGATCGGGTGGATTGGGAGTGGAACGATAGTTGTTAGGAGGATCGTAACGATCTACTCGTTCTCGACTGCGATAATTACCGTTGCGGTTTCTACGGGCCATAATAAGATTACTGATTAGCGATCGATCTAGTACAGTGATAAATTATTTCTAGTTTATCTTGCCTGAGATAGTAGTTTTTATTTCTGGGACTATTGACTTGGCAAGACAACTTTTTTATTTTAGGCGATCGCCTAAAATAGCAGATAAGTGTATTCTGTCAATTGTTTATCGCTAAATTTGTTAATCTTAGAGTCAAGTAAAATTTTTATGTAATCTAATATAAAACAAAAATAAATTTTAATCTATTCAGCCTTGAATCTAGGGATGAATCACGATTTACCCCGACAAGATCTAGCTTTTATAAGATCCCAGTTTTTGTCCAAGTAGTTGGAAAAATGGTATGAGCAATGACCAATCTAAAACCAGCACCTCAGCAAGATCGAGTCCGAGAAACTAAAACTAAGAACTATCGCGATTTTCGTTCTTTACACCTGTTTTTATTTATCCTGGCTTCGGCAATTGTTCACGGTTTGATTTTGCTGCTTTTGGCTCGATACGAAGCTACTAAACTCGCACGAGAGGAAGTAGATCCCAAACCAATTGAATTTGTAGTCGTTCCTCCTGAAGAAAGCAGCGAAACACCACCAGAAACCGATAAACAAGCTAATGAAAATTCTGTCGCTCAACCCAATGACGAGCCGAAAAATACCACCCCCTCTGAGGAAATTGGTGAAGATTCCGTGTCTACTTCACCACCTCAGCCCGCACCCGCACCAGTACCGACTCCTCAAGTAGCCACACAACCCGCACCTACCCCCGAACCCGCATCTACCCCCGAACCGACAGAACCTCCAACTAACGAAGTGATGTCTGGTTCTGATGCTCCTGTTGCTTCACCTCAACCCACGGAACAAGAGCCAGTCGCGACTCGTCTGCCACCCGAACCAGAACCATCTCCTCCTGGTGGTAGTGCTGCGGATTTATTGGGAGGAGACTACAAAAGAACCCTAGCTGACGGGGGAGCAGATGCTTTTTTTAGTCCTGAAGCCTTAGCTCATGAAACTGTTCTCAATCCAGGTCAAATAGATGCTCTCAAAGGTCTCGATCTCAGTGCTTATTTTGCCGAAATTAAACGACGGGTAAAGAGTAACTGGCATCCATCCTATTCATCCCAAGAGCTTACGACTTATTTGACTTTTGATATCCAAAAAAATGGTCAAATTACAGGGTTAAGAGTAACCCAAAGCTCTGGTTCAGAAAAACTAGACCGCGAGTCCCTCACAGCAGTTCAAAATTCTGCCCCTTTCGATCCTCTTCCTGCTGAATTTCCCTTGGAAGCATTAGAGATTGAATTTAGTTTTAATATATATCTTTATTAATAAGATAGCTGGAGAGCGATGAGTTTAAGTCGCTCGCTGACAACAACAAATCTGAAGAAAATTTATGGAAACTATTTGGCAACTATTCAGAAGTGGTGGAGTGGTTATGTATCCCTTGTTGGGACTATCAATCTACTCGGTGGCAATGATTTTAGAGCGATCGCTTTTTTGGCTCAGAACCTCCCGCGAACAAGACAAGATAATTAAACAATTATTAAATCTTTACCGCGATGATACCGAAGCTGCCAAAGTAATGCTGCAACGTCATCTTAATCTATCTCTTGCCCGGATTTTCTTGGTTGCTTTATCTCTCAAAAGATCTACTCCCCAAAAATTCAAGTTGGCATTAGAGACTGCTGCTCAAGCAGAAGTCCCTGTCTTGAAACGTTTTAGCAATTCTTTTGAAACGGTGATTAGTGTTGCTCCTCTCTTGGGCTTGTTGGGGACGGTAATTGGTTTGATTACCTCATTGTCTTCTTTAAAATTAGGCGATATAGAATCATCCCAAGCAGCAGGGGTTACGGGAGGTATTGGCGAAGCCTTGACTTCCACCGCAGCGGGTTTAATCATTGCGATCGTCACTCTGTTTTTTGCCAGTATTTTTCGGGGACTTTATCTACAACAAATTGCCCTAATTCAAGAAGTCGGCGGACAGTTAGAACTAATTCACTTAGATAAAAGCGATCGCCAAGAAGTTTATACCCAATAAAAAAAGCTCAGAGCAAAACTTTAATTTTCCTTCTCCATAAACCTAAAATAAATAGGAGCGACTATTTGTTACATTGATGAGCGATAGTTATTATGACTTTACTCTAAAACTCGATAACATCAAACACTTATTCCAAGACCCAGAATTCGATCTTTTTCTGCCACAGACAGATTATACTTCTGGGATCGAGCGTATTGTTAACGAACTCAAACCAACATCTTTAACAGACAAAGAACGAAGCTAATATGGCAATACCTGAAATTAAAAATTTTCTCGACATCATGTTCAATATAGTTGCTTTTTAGTAAAAAGTTTTGTCTGATTTATCGTCTATTTTCTCTCTGTAAATCCAAAAAAAAAGCGATCGAGATCGCTCTGTCGTATATTATGTTGTGTAATAACAAACTAAGCTATTAGATAAAGAAAAGCTATCGATTACAGTAGCATTCCCGTTACACAAGCTGTCAAAAAACAAGCCAAAGAACCAGCAATCATTGCTCGCAATCCTAAAACAGCCAAATCCTGCTGTCGAGAGGGGGCGATCGCACTAAGTCCCCCAATTTGAATGCCAATCGAACCTAAATGGGAAAAACCACACAAAGCATAGGTAGCAATAATCGTAGTTCTTTGGGAAAGATTGGGCATCATCTCTTTCAAATCCAGATAGGCAATAAATTCATTGAAAATAATTTTTTTTCCCAATAAAATCCCTACAGATAAACAGTCAGCTAAAGGTATGCCCATCAACCAAGCAAAAGGAAACATCAAATAGGACAAAATCCATTCTAAAGATAGCTGAGGTAAACCTACTTGCTCTCCCATCCAGCCCAAAATCGCATTAACTAAAGCCAATAATCCTAAAAAGGCGATTAACATCGCTCCGACATTAAGGGCTAATTTCAAACCATCTAATGCTCCCGTCGTAATCGCATCGATCGCATTGACATAAATCCGTTTAACTTTAACTTCGATTTTCCCCTTAGTTTCGGGTTTAGCCGTCTCTGGATAAAAGATTTTTGCCATTGCTAAAGCTGCTGGTGCAGACATTACCGAAGCTGCAATCAAGTGTTCTGCTGGTATGCCAAAAGAAATATAGGCAGCCATGACTCCCCCAGCAATGGTGGCGAAACCGCCAGTCATCACTGCATGGAGTTCCGATACTGTTAGAGTAGGTAGATAGGGTTTAATTAATAATGGTGCTTCTGTAAGTCCGACAAAAATATTAGCAGCACAACTGAGAGACTCCGCACCAGAAGTTTTCATCGTTCGCATCATTATCCATCCCAAAGCCCCGACAACTCTCGGTAAAATCTGGTAGTGATAGAGTAAAGAAATAAAAGCCGAGAAAAAGATAATCGTCGGTAGAATTTTAAACGCTAGAAAATGTTCCTCAAATCCATCTCCAAAGACAAATTTTGCCCCCGCATCGGAAAAATCAAGAAATTGTCTGACGCGATCGCCTAGAAATTGAAACAGCGTCAATCCGACTGTAGTTTTGAGAATCAAAAACCCTAGAACTAATTGTAATCCAATTCCCCAAAGTACCGTAGACCAGCGGATTTTTGCCCGATTGACGGAACACAGATATCCACACGCTATAAAAACTATTAATCCTAGTAAAGAAATTAGTCGTTGGTTCATTTAAATCAAACAAGCATCTGGCACATCCAACCAATCATTCCATATTTTTGAGGCTTAATTGTACTGCAAAGATACAAAACATAAGGGGAAAACCTCTTTTGGCAAAGTCGATAATCGCGATCGCCCTTCTGACTCAAAGTTTTGAAGGTGAGTTGGTACAGCTAGACGACAGTAAAAGTCAAATCTTGAAGGCAGA
>JASJEI010000010.1 GCA_030064795.1 Pleurocapsa sp. MO_226.B13
CCTTCTTTCTTGTCGAGATGGACGACGTTTTTTCGCGACTTTTAAATAATCTTTTTTCGCCTTTTTTCTATAAGTTCTTGGCTTTTTTGCTCGCTTTGTTTGACAACTTTTATAAAGAGAATCAATAATTCTTTCAGTGGTAGTGATTCCCATGTAGTGAGATCTAAGCGATCGCTATTATAACAATACTTATGTATTTAATTAACTGCCTTTGGTCAAAATCTTGGATTTATTGATAGTGGATGATATTATTCCCCTAAAAATTAATTTTAAGGCGCGATTGCGCTTATTGTTTATTTATTAAAATCCTTATTCTATTTATTAATTAAAGGTTGTTTAAAAATTCAGAGTAATTTTTTGTCCCAATTGTGGCAGTAATTCCACTGACTGCCTGACACATTTATTTAAAAGCTAATTAGTAACGCACTTAATTTCACGAATGCGACTGAACCAAATGGCATCATAATATTGCTTCTTAGCTTTTTTGGAAGCAAAACAAAGTTGAGGAATGTGAGAACATAATCCAATAGTAGTAAGCAAAGCGCGACCCTTATGTAAAACGCCATTGAGCCAGCGTATACCAATTTTGAGATAGCTAATTCCACGTTGCCAATGAGGATCTACTTGAGTTCTAAGTCCTTTTAGTTGAACTGCCATGCCCTGACAAGTAGCAAACAAAAGAGCTAGTGCAACCACTAGATACAAGCATTCAAGAGCTTTGCTGTCGCGAATTTTTGAGCTTTCTAACTGAAACACTCCAGATTTAGAATCTAAAAACAATTCCTCAACCCGAAAACGCAATCCATATTGCCAAAGAGTCTGTAAAGAAGGGTTTTCGTCCGTAATTACTGCCCAAGGTTCTTTGACTCCTTTAACGTTCGCCAAGACGATATTGCAACGGTGTTCTCCGTCGAGCCATAAACCGACGTGATGATAAAAAACAGCTTCGCATTTTGGTGGATAGAGATACTTTAGCTCAATTGGATGTCTTCTCGCCCCATGTAAAACTACATCACAAGGTAATCGCAGGCAATAGTGCCAATTACTATTTTTGAGCCATGCCATTAATTCGTGGTTAGCAAATCCACGGTCAGCCAACAACATAACATCAGAATACTGAGATAGTAGATGATGAGCCAGTTTAAGCATTAGTTTGTATTCTTTAAATCTCACTGTAGAACTTTTGTGTTCCGTCACTTTCCAAAGAAAGGGTATTGCTCTACCGCCACAAACTATTGAAAGATGAATCATACAAAATTGATTCCATAAAACTGTAGTGTCCAATGCTAAATATACTCGCTGCTCACTCCAGTCACTAATGGCTGCCATTACTAGAGGTACGTAGATTGACTTAAATTTAATTCGACTGTTGTGAACAAATCGTTGCCATCTCCCTTCGACACTTTGTGCTTGAGTAGCTCGACTTATCACATAAGATTCCCATTCGCTCAAGTTAACTTTACTACTACAGATCAAAGCATTGATCATCCAAGAATGGTGCTTTAAGATGACGAAAATCTCGATAATTACTGTATTGACTCAACAAACTTAGTAGTCGATCATAAAGGCGGGTAGATTTTGACATGGAATTGTCAGCTAAAAACTATTCATTTTCAGCTGACATGAATGCTCTACCTTTTCTTGCTTTTTACCGATTTTCAAGACTTTCAGGTACTTGTGTCAGGCAATCAGGTAATTCCATCAGAATCAATGAGACAATTCATAATAATAAACCCCAAAATGAGTGTAAAAACTGTGGACAACAATTCGTTATAAATAATACTAAAAAAAACTATTCCTGGCTCAAGACATCGACCCGTTTCCAAATCCAGTAGTGAAACTAATTACATTGAAAGACTAAATAATATATTAAGACAACGCATTTCTAGGGTAGTGCGTAAAACCCTGTCCTTTTCTAAAGAAATCGACAACCACATCGGAGCAATTTGGTTTTTTATTCATCATTATAATGCTGCAATTTCTAATAGTTAAAATCAGTTTCACTACATAGGAATCACTACCAAGATAGCCTTTGCTATCTCAAGTCATTAATCGAAGAGTGATTAAGAATAAGGCGATCGCCAATTGCTGGACTCCCTAAATCTCGATCCCTAAAATGAAACAAGTCAAAATGTAAAAAACAGAAGAAATTTGTGAGCGAGAGTTAGCCATTGGTTTTAACCGATGGCAGTGGAACGAACATAGGGGTTTTAACCCCATGTATCCTCTATACAATTTTGATACCAAATCTTTATTGAGCAATGGCGATCGCCTCCTGTAAAATATAGCATTTCTAAATGAGACATGAAAACGCATCATACTTTCCAAGATTAGGAAACTTGAATAATTTAAGTTTGATTAGTAGCTTAAATAATCGCTTAATAATTGTAAAGTTTTTACCGAAGCGATAAGCTCTTCTAAGTAAATTTTTAAGAGATAACCATATAGCTTCGATTGGATTTTCTTCAGGGGCATAAGGGGCAAATAATTCGCAAATCAAAAAGATTTTTCCATTTGCTTATAAAACTTTTTGATCAAACTAATACCTTGGCGATCGCTTCGTACTTCCAACCCTGTAAAGCTAATTTTACAGCAAGTGCTCTTTTAAATTCTCGAACATCAGGATTAGTTATTATAAATTCATCTAATTCTTTAATTTTTTCTTCTACAGAATGTTCTAGATCCATATTTATAATCAAATAATATAAAATTTAATTATAAGCGATCGCCTCTCCTTGAGTTTATGTTTCATTTAGAAATGCTATAGTTAATACAGCGGTTTGCACAACTAAATAGTACAGTTTATTTTCTCAAATTTTACTGTTCATTGACTTGAATTTCATGGTGTCACAGATTGATACGCAAACCGCTGTAAGTCCAGTGGCACTATGAACTAACAATTAGAGGTGAAACTCCTGCGAAATAGAAACAACGGGCAATAGCCGTCAGTATGACTATCAATCCACAAGTAAAGTTTTGTTGGGGAGTGTTCCAAAAAATAGATAAATAATCTGGCAATCAACACCATGACAACTGAAGATAGAAGGTTGTTCTGAGAAGTAATTAAGCCTTCAGAACGTAAAATATTCAAGGTTAAATTCAAAAGTACCAACACAGCTAGTTTTTCTAGCCAAGGTTGATAGGACTCTGTTGACAGGGTTGGAGTAATCGTGGATTTATCCCGATTACGGTACTCTTAGGGTACAGAATCCATGCTCTTTTTAAGGCATGGAGATGTCAAATGTATACTTGGCCTATAACTGTTCCCTTATCTCTGTTTTTGTTGCTCCTGTCGAGCCAAAATGTCAGTATAAAGAGAAGCATAGCGACGCGCTTGTAGTTCCTGACTGAATTCTCGTTCGGCTTTAGCACGAGCTTGCTGAGACAGTTGTTGATGTCGCTCTTGGTTTTCTAGTACCCAAGCAATTCCTTGAGCTAAGTCTTCAAGTTCAAAGGGTTGAGCTAAATAACCATTTGAGTAATGCTCGATAATTTCTGGTATTCCGCCAATTTTAAAGGCAACACAGGGAGTTCCACAGGCGATCGCTTCTACCACGGTGTTTGGTAGGTTGTCCTGAATTGAGGGGGCGACAAAAACATCTACAGCAGCATAGACTTGCGCTATGGAAATATCATCATTTAATTTACCTAGATAATGGGTTTTAAAGCCTAGTTCGACAGGCTCACTTGCTTGAGAAGCACCAATCACGACTAATTCTAACTTGTCTTGCCAATGGGATCGTCGTAAACTTTTTAAGGCTGCTTGGAGTAAATGAAATCCTTTACGGCGATCGCTGGTAGCTTTAATCGCTCCAAACAATACTAACTGCTTGTCTTGAGGCAAACCTAATAACTCGCGCAGAATTTGACGCTTAACTGGTTTATATCTTTGAAGATCGAGACCATTGGGGATCGTCTCTATGGGTAGATTTTTAAACAGAGAACTTGCAGCAGCGCATTTAGCCAACCACTGGCTAGGAGTAACGATAGTCATGGGAACATTTTTCCAGGCTCGAGATTTTCGCTGCCAAATCCAACGAGATAAGTCGTAGTTGCGATCGCTATTCAACTGAGGACAAGCACCACAGGAGTTAAGGTAGCGATCGCAGTTTTGGTTGTAATGACATCCTCCCGTAAAAGCCCACATATCATGAAGAGTCCAGATAATCGGTCGTTTTAGTTTGGCAATGGTTTCTATTTGCAGGTGACTATTGTGGATCCAGTGCAGATTAATTAAATCTGGATTGAGTTGAGTAATGTTACGGCAGATTCGATCGGGTAGCCATTGAGTAGAAAATGGGCTTGGTTTGCGCTGACGATAGAGTTTTGGGGGCATAGTATCTAAGATCCCCCCCATTTTGGCAATACTCTTTTCGGTAATGGTTTGGGGAGCAATCACCGTTGTATCATCGCTGGCTTTTGCCTGTACTAGCATCTGAGAAAGAATATTCTGCCCCTCAAGCTCTTTGTGTAGTCGATAAGCAGCACGAGCTGCTCCCCCCTCCAGGTCTTTAGTGCTGATATGTAGTATTTTCATATTGAAGATTTATTAATTTATTGCCAGTTCTAAAAATTCTCTTCAAATGAATGGCAGTTGAACAAGAAATAGACACGTATAACACCCAGTATAAAGAACGATAAGATAAGAATGAAGCAGCTGGACCAGTGATAGAAACCATAGTCATAAACATAAGCAACTGAAGCATCCAAAAATATTCTATTTGTCTAGTCATACCTAGTAACAAAATTACTCTTGTTAAGACTGTAATCAGACTAAGTGCTAGTAATAAGATACCTATCCCACCCAGTTGTAGAAATAAGTCGATATAGGCATTGTGGGCATGGGCTTTCGCTCCTCCATCAGCTATCGATGTCATCCATGGTACGCTGAGGGCAATCCTTAAAGCTTCAGCGGGATCGCTCCAAAATGCGCCATATCCGTAACCCAGCCAAGGTTTCTCCAAGCCTCTTTGGATTAAATAATTCCATAAAGGGATACGTCCAGTGAGTTCTATATCCTTTCCCAGAAGCTCGACCACTATGAACTTTATGTTAATTAATATGGCTAAAATCATGACTATACCAAATAATAAGGCAAAAATACTAATAAAAGTTTTTAACCTATATTCTTTTTTGGCAATTTTATAAAAAAATAATATGGGAAGTAATGCAGTAAATACCGCCAGACCTGCTTTCCCTTTAGAAAGTACTAAGATGATAAAGGCAATCCCAGCGATCAGATAGAAAGTCCGACGATACTTATAACCATAAAGAGCAAGGTCTAAAAAAAGCGTAGCAGCCACACCCATTGCAGCTGCTAAGTTATTTTTATGACCAGTAATCCCTTGCCACGATAATCCATCAGTATTAATATCCGTCCCGTAAGATGGCAAAATTAGAGAAGTTATTAAATTAAGGAATACGTATATGCCAAACAGCCAAACCATTAGCTTCATTTGCTCTTTTGGTGTATAGCGCGATGCCAGATAGATGCCGAAGGCAGTCGAAGACAAAAAAGCTCTATTATGAGCCAAGGTATCCCCTGGATTGGTAGACCATAGAACTGAGAGTACAGCAATTCCTACTATAAGGAGCAGCGGTATATCTCTGGTCGCAACGTATATGAATCTTCTCCATTGGCTAATAATTAAAAGCGGAATTACTAAAAAGCTTATTAGAGCTAAAGCACTGGGAATTGGGCTAGGGAGACTAATTCCTAGATAAAATGCACACAGGCAAAAAGTAATTCCTAGCTCTAGGTTTCTGGATGAAGACTGGTTCGATATTGTTTTCTCTTGCATATGTACGGCACTGTTGGTATTACAGGCAATTGCTTCTGTTTAAAAAAATTTATCCCGAGTAATCTTCATAGCTTTTTCGACGCATATCTATCTTAGCTTTTTGATGTCTTAATTTATTTAGGAAATAATTTGCATACTGTTTGACATTCCACAGATAAACTCTTAAATCATTGGCTCTAATCAAAATATTCGGATTGGGCGATCGCTTATATAGAGGAGCCTTGACATTTAGTCTTTGTAAATGTGAGGGATAAAAATGACCAGTCAAAGATTTACGGCTGAATTTAGGATTCTGGTTATCGTAAGCACCGTGAACGGTATAAGGATGCCAAAACAGAACGTCACCTTTTTTTAAGGGTAAAGCTTTATATTGATAGTTGTTTTCTCGAATCAGGTTCATGATTTTTTGTCTCATCCAATCGTGTTCGGCAACGAGTGCTTGGATATTCTTCTTGTTTGGAGAGTAATTTTTACGGCTGATGACTGGCCCTTTGTGGCTACCAGGAACGACGAAAAAACAACCAGAGTCTGGATGAATATCTTCTAGCGCGTACCAGACACCAATTAAATTCCCTGGAGGATTGGTATCTAAATAATAATGGTCTTGATGTTCAATAGTTCCTGGTGACTTATCAAAAAACATATTTAGCCATAATGAATGGCAAGAGAAGCCAGATATTATGCTTAGTACATCAGAAATTGCTCGATCGACTAAGCAGCTTAATACCGCTTGGGAAAAACCAGGAAAAAATTTTAGATGGCTAGGTCTTTCTATAGACTCTTCAATAAAACCTTCAGGACTAATTCTCGGTCGTAAAGGTAAGTGTACGCTTTGACTGTAATAAACAAAAAACTTGTTGCGTTTGATTTTCTGGTATTCCTCGATTAAATTATCTATTTTTTCAGAATCCAAAAGCTTTTTGACTACTACATACCCATGAGTCTGATAATAGTTTTGAATTTCAGTTGCATTGTCTCTGGTGATTTTTGTTAGTAAAGTATCCATTGGTTTTTCCTCTAAATAGCAATAGAACTGAAACAAAATTAATGACGATATTGAGCCTAATTTTTACTCCTTACTCCCTACTCCCTACTCATAAAAAACAACTACTGCTCTAAAGCTTGTAGAATAGTTTGATAAGCCTTGGGTATTTCGGATTCCATGGTCATAGATAGAGCTAGTTTTCTGCCGTTTTCGCCAATTACTCTAACTCGATCGTCATGTTGACGACACCAGTGAATTTTCTCAATTAGATCGGATAGATCGTTTTTAATCGGTATATAGTTAACCCAGGGTTGGAGGCGATCGTAATACCATTGCTTCCACGGAGATTCAACCTTAAGAACACAACTACCTGTTAATAATTTTGTAAATAATCCTGGCCAGGAATTGCTATTACCATCAATATCAATAACATATTTATATTTCAAAAATTCGTCACCAGGTAGATAAGAACTTACCAAGTTAGCATTCTGCATTAATTTTTTCACACCACGCTCTTTGATTTGAATTAATTTAGTTATTTTCGCATCAATAAATTGCTCGTCGCCGTATTTTTTGGCTAACTGGCATAACTTCACTCTTCGATTATCTTGCCAATTTTCTTTAGTTAAAACTGAACCAGTAGATGCTCCTCGCCAAAATGCTACTGGTCTTCTATTATTCCATTCAAACCATTTTTGTTCGACTAGCTGACGAAATTTAGAATAAGCTCGGTTTTCTAAAAAATAATCATCTGGTATACACATTGCTAAAGGATCTGTTTTGAGGCAAGTAAAAGAAATGAATTTTCGATTCTCAGAAAATATATTTTTCATATTTTTAGGTTTGGGAATGTCGTGCCAGGTCATCAAAAAAGAACCCTTAATATCAGGATAAGTCTTCAAAAACTCGATCAATAATTCATGAGTTTGTAATAGTCTTACCGAGGGAAACCTAGTTGCATAAATATCTATTAGCTGGCGCGGGAAATTAAGTAAATAAAAAGTTTTTAAATTAGCATTAAAATGATATATTATACTTCTATCTTTTCCATTTAAACTAATAGAAGCATTCCAAGCGTTGAGATGTTCCTTGTTAAACTCAATTTTGGTATCAATATGAGAATCTTCTTCTAATTGTCTGAGATATAAAGCTTGGGATTGTATTTTTTTAATATAGTTAAGTTTAGATTCAATCGCTGTTGTTGCCTTATCGATGGTTTTAAGTTTTATCATAGTTATTAAGATTTAAATAGCTAAAAAGCATAGATATCAATTCTTATGCCTAATATCAAGTTCGGGTAATTACTTTAAATACAATGTGCATTCATGAAATAGCCAAAAATTTTTTACTCGCTACTCAACAAATGCAGATTTTAACTGTTCAACCGAACTTGATATAAGACCAAGATCTGGTTGCTCGATCGCGAAAACTGCTATGATTAGGACAGGATTGCTAGATCGAGTATTTCTTCAATGTTTTTCGTAGCAGGGCTGAGTTTCTAAATATTTAGCATTATTATGTCTGATTTTTCTGGCTGGTATTCCCGCCCAGACTTCATTGGCTGGTATACTTTTGGTAACTACGCTACCCGCTCCGACTATTGAGTTTTTGCCGATCGCACAACCAGGCAAAATAGTAGCCCCCGCACCAATCCAAACATTTTCTGCGATTGTTACTCCTACTTTGGATTCATCCCAAGGTAAGTCTCGATAGGGTTTTTCCTGAGAGATTACGTGATTGGATGCCACCAGAGATACCTGCTGAGCGAGCAACGAGTTTTTACCGATCGAGATTTCGCCACCTGCTGCCCGAATGTTTGCTCCCGCACCGACGATCGCCCTTTCGGCAATTGTCAAGCGTCCTGGAGTCTTACTAAATGGCGATCGCACTCGGACGATAATTTCGGAAAATGGCCCGATCAGTGTTTCTGAACCAAGAGAAATTGCCTCAATATCGTCATATTCCCAAACTATGGGGGCGGATATATTAGCATCGGGATTTTTATATTGAACATACAGATTTCTCCATAAATGGACTAAGGGCTTTCTAGCGATCCAAAAGAGTTTTTGCCAGGGTTGTGTCATGACTAGAAAATATTGCTTTAAATTTTGGTTAGTGCCATTTTGAGATCGCGTTCGTGTTTGAGCCTACCTGGGGCATAATCTCGAACAAAGAATTTGCTGGTAATTTCGGTGCCAAAACCGATAAAAGAAGGTACATCGAATAATAGTTTTAATGACAGGCAAGCAGAGCTAACTGCAAATACCGTTACTTGATTGGTTGATTTTAGATTTTCATCGAGAAATGCTGCTGTAAAAAAGGCTTCAAAAGGGATAAAAAAGAGGCTGGGTTCTGAAAGAATTATTATTTGGCTGAAAAGGTCCTGGAAGCTGTTGCCTAAAAGCTCGATCTTCTTGCTACTGTCTCTGGGGTGGGGTTTAATAATTAAAACCGAGTCTGGCGATCGCGACTCGGCAATGTCTTCAGACTGACTGCTTTTATGCCCAGTTAGCAGAAATTCTCGATATGCCTCAATCTCTTGCTCTAAGGTCATTCTGCCCGCCTCAGAAAAGTTGGAGGTTAACAGGAAGGACACTGGCGCATCTCCTATTTGTTGGCGCAGTCTGGCGATATAGTCTTGATAGTCTTGTGTCAGCAGACTTCTTAGCTGTTGAAATACCTTAAGTAAACTTGTCTTATCGGGGATAGTAACGGGCATGGGTGGTTTTTCCCCCAGGATTTCTGGCAAACTAAAGTAGCCTCGGTCGAAGTCAATAGACTTGAGGACAGTAGAACCTAAAATTAATCTGGTGTGAGCAAGAGATTTTTTGTACAGTTTGGTGAGTACTTGTCTGGGCAAACTTTGAGGTAAGAAAAATGCCTTAGAATCTGGCGCGAAGTAGATCCCGATGCTATCGCCATAACAAATCTTCTCGGCTGACTGGTAAGCATTAGTAAAAAGCTGATTGCTAAACTGCCAGTTACGGGATAGATAAATCTCGTCAGCCGAATTTGTTCCCACCAGTTGATATATTTCTGGAAAATAGAGCGCGGGAGCGGTAGAGTTAATTTTCTTGGCCAGAGCCTTCATCTCTGGGGAAGTGATATAAACAATCCGTTTCCAGTCGCCAATTGACCGCGCCATTTTCTCAATAAAGGCTGCAAAGGCATCAATTTGCCCAGGGGGAGAATTGAGATCGTAGATTACCAAATAGTCTTCGTAGCGATCGCCCTGCTGTTGTTCTTGCTGGCGATAGTCCAGAACAGATAGGGCGGTTACTAATTGAATGCTACCTTGACAAGTGACGATTCTTTTTACGAGCCTGCTAGTTTTCACGATCTACCTACGGGAACAGTTAATTCTAAAGATGCTAAACTTTGACGAATGCTCACGATCTGTCGCAGTGTTTTTTCTAAATCTGCCAAAAAGATCATGTTGGGCCCATCGCTAGGAGCGAGATCGGGATTTTCGTGGACTTCCATAAATAGAGCATCAATACCTACTGCTGCTGCTGCCTTGGCTAAATAGGGGACGAACTCTCGCTGTCCTCCTGTTTTATCGCCCTTCCCACCTGGCATTTGAACGCTGTGGGTAGCGTCAAAAACGACTGGATATCCCAACTCTCGCATCTGAGGTAGAGAACGAAAATCTACTACCAAGGCGTTATAGCCAAAGGAAGTACCCCGTTCGGTGAGCAAGATATTTTTGGCTCCTCCATATTCTAGTTTGGCGACTACGTTTTTCATATCCCAGGGGGCGAGGAACTGCCCCTTTTTGACATTGATCGCTTTTCCCGTCGCAGCAGCGGCCAGCAGTAAGTCAGTTTGGCGACAAAGAAAAGCGGGAATTTGCAGTACATCTACTACTTCGGCTACGGTAGCAGCCTGATGACTTTCGTGAATATCGGTCAGTACGGGTACGCCTAGTTCGTCTTTGACTTTTTGTAAGATCTTTAGTCCCCGCTCGAGAGAATGTCCCCGAAAGGAATTTATTGAGGTACGATTGGCTTTGTCGAAGGAAGATTTAAAAATAAAGGAAATATTCAGGCGATCGCAGACTTTCCGAATTTCTTCCGCCATTTTGAGGGTAAACTCTTCCGATTCGATGACGCAAGGGCCACCAATTAACGCGAGAGGTTGGCGATCGCCAATCGATACTGTATCCGTGATTTGAGCGTAAGTCATAATCTTTTCAAAAATTAACTGTGAAGATAATAAGGAATAAAAAAAGCGATCTTATATCAGGCGAATCTCCTCTGCCATTTTGAGGGTAAACTCTTCTGATTCGATAACGCAGCGATCGCTAATATATAAGTTTTCTGTTATTTAAATTTGAACCATACTTCAAACATATCCAATTAATAAACAACGACTTCCAATGTGTTCCTTGATTTCGACATTTTTGAAATCAGCGTCTTTCATCATTTCTTTCAAGGCTTCAACAGAATAACACCACCAATCAGAACCATCGCCTTGTTGCGGCCAATATTCCACTATTGGTTTTCTCCGTCCGAGCAAGTTGGGCAATAAGTTATACATTAGAGTTCTTTTCTTGGACAGGCACAGACTCTCAACAATAATCTGCTTTTTCGTAAGCCGACGACAAACTTGCAGAGCCTTAATGGGATCGCGCAGATGGTATAGTAGTCCGCAGCACAGCACTAAATCAAAAGAGCTATCCAGCACTTTTTCTAGTTCATAAACAGTTGACTCAACTATTTCAATTTTAGAATTATACAATTGCTTGATGAGTCGCGCTCCCTTTGACCAGGAGCCATCTTCCAAAAAATTTGACCATGGTGAAGAGAGATTGTCCTTGTATGTCTCCCAAGAACCTTTTCCTGCCAATGCATAATCCATCTGAGTAATATTCTTCAGATTGGCTAAAACTACCCGACTAGCCCCTCTTTTTTCACATTCAAAACTTAATGCTCCATCCCAACCAGCTATATCAAGAACAGACAAACCTTCTAATGACTTGGGAATATGATAAAAACTAAATTCCTTAGTGTATCGTTGTTCTGGAATTCCACCTTTCTCTTCAATAATACCAGCAACTTTTTCTCCATTTCCTAAATCGAAGCTATGATACCAAAGAAAATGGTTTTTAATTTCTTTTATTAGATTGTCTCTGTCTTTGTTTAGTTCCATGTTTACCGATTTCCTTTTCTATTGATTTGATCATGCAGCGATCGCCAATTGAGAGAGTGTCTGTAATTTGAGTCTGATCCATGATTTTCTAATTATTGTGCGACTTTGACTGGTATTGGCATTTCATAACCAAGCTGCCGCATGGTAGAACCATGTAACTTTTCGAGGAGTTGTATCTGATCGTCAGTGTAATGTTCTTCCCAACCTGTGGCTTTACCAGCACGGAAATGATGGGGATGTTTCTGATGTAACTTTTCAAATGAGGGCATTTTATTAGCTTGATTATATCCCAGTCCAATAGTGGCTGAGATTTGCTCGCAAACCCCCAGAGGATCTGAAAGTAAATCTTCAAAGCGAATACGGATTAATCTGCCGTCCAGAAGCGGAACTGCTTGAGTCCAAAGCTGATGATAATTACTCCATGAACCATATCCAACCTTTCCTCTAATAACTTTTTCTAAAGAAATTGTAGTCTGGTTACGATTGGCTTTTCGCAAATTAAATAAAGACCACAAAACTGCACCAGGATGGCGAATCGGTTGGATCGCGTATTCACCTTCAAAATACTCTTTAAAGGGGAGTTCGTGAGTTTTGAGAAAGATAGGAGAATTGCGATCGGCTGCTAGTAACCGACGGTTTTTTGGTGTCAGGACATTTTTGCATCCAGGCAATAAATAACGACAATTTTTATTGTATGGTGGTACATCTAAGTCATAGAGTGCAATCCACTTATTTAAGTCGTATATTTTGAAGATCCGATTATTTAATTTATCCCATAGTTTTTGCCCGACTCCTGGCTTTCTGGAGCTATGTTTAACCTGATAACGCCAATTTTTGACAAAATAAGCCCCACCACTAGCAAAAAATTCAGCCTTTCTACTTCGGGGAGTTATAGCAGCAATCGGTCGTTCAAAATAGGTTATAATTGTTCGCTGCGTTAATGAGTTTCCCGATCGCGGATAGGAGGCAATGTATATAATCATGTCAATATCATTCAATCTAGGTACATAAACAGAATCAATTACACATCTTTTTTTAGATTTAGATATTTAGAGCTAATTTTATTAATCTTACCTATCTAGTTTTGTAGTTAAATTGAGATAAACATCGGCGTTGGTATTCTAAAAAAATCGCTCAACTCAGAACCTCAAACTTCTGAGTAACTTGTTTAGTGATTCTGATAATTTCATCTATTTCATTATTAGTTAAGATTGAACGAGGTTTGCCTTCTCCAGCTTTTACTGTTTCTCCTCTGCCTTCTTTCATCTGTAAAATTTCAAATATTTTATCGGTTGAGTATGAAACCCCTAGCCATTTTAGAACTGACTCGGCGATACTTGGTTCTGAAATTAAATCCTCGTAAACTACAAGAAAACTTTTATGGCTATTTTTTTCTTTGAAATCCATGAAATAATTATTTTGCTTTCTCCATGCTTCTGCTTCTTGTTCCATTGTAAATTCGCAGTCTTTTTTAAGTTCTTTCGCTTGTGAAATTGTTAATTGATTGCCTAAACCAGAGCTTTTTTTTAGGTGTTTGAAGTAGTGTGCTGCGACTATATCTATTGGATTTCGAATTATAAAAATGAACTTAGCATCGGGATATAAATCTGAAAGCATTTCTAAAGTTCGGCAACCTTGACCATATTTAATTTCCTTAAATCCCCAAAACACATTTTTTTTCAGATCGGGGGGATTGAAAAAATTTTCGATGAAGGAGCGAAAAATATCTCTGACTTCCTTCTGACTATACCAGTTACACCATGCTGGCCATAATTTTGGATTTTTTAGTTCTCGGAGTGTAGCTCGAGGAGTATGAAGGGGGTTATTATACTTTGGAATGTTATGAAGTATCGTTTTATCTTCAAAATTGAAAAAATAAGCTTCGGCAACTTGGCTCAAAAAACCTCCGTGTTCCCCCCAAATTACTACATCTTCCGAGCTATTAAGAATTCTTTGCAAAAGAGTAGTTCCACTTCTATGTGTTCCCAGTAAAAATATAGGCGAGTTCTTATGGTTGTTGGATAAAAGTTTTTTCAGCATAATTTAAATTATCTAATTGATGAGACACAGAAAGTCACTTAGAATGAGAATTTAAGCAATTTTGGCAAAAAGCGATCGCCCATAGAGAAAGTAATTAGAATTACCGCCTTGAATAACTTTAGTTTTACTTTGACTCTTTCAGGGCTTTTTGAAAACCATAATATGCTGGCTTGGGTGTCATATTAATACCTTCAAACATAAGCGCGAATTCATCTTCTCGATAACTACCCATTTGCCCATCGTTTAATCCCCATAAATCAATGCGGTCAACACCACCTTCTCGAGCTGCTTTAACAACATTGTAATAATATTCTTTTTGTTTTTTTCTTCCTCGTTGGGTACCATCATTACCCACATCTAATTCAGTAATATAGACTTCTAGCCCCAAATCCTTATATCTTTTAATATTGTTTTTTAAGCCCTCCCAATCATAAGTCTGATTTGTGCTTAGATGCGTTTGAAATCCGACGGCATCCAGGGGGACTTTTTGATTAAGTAAATGCTTAACTAGCTGATAAAACATTTGATATTCGTCGCTATCTGGAAATTCGATCCCATTATCTCGTAGTTCTAATTTATTATCAGTATATTTTCTGGCAATTTCCAATGCTCTACGAATATAGACTGGATGTCGAGAAAGTATTTTGTCAGTTCCTGTCAGACCCGATTCATCTTCTTCCCATCCCAGTTGATTCCAGATTGTTCCTGTATATGGACTACCTCCTTCAAGCCAAAGAGCTTCATTAACCACATTCCAGATATCGATTTTGCTGCCATTATTGTTGCTGTGCATCACCTCCCGAATATAGTCTTCCATAATGTCTTCTAATTGCGCGTTAGTATAAGAGCCATTGCGAAACCATTGTGGATAATATTGATTGGGTCCGACTAAGAGATGGGCCATTTGTTCGAGTCCCCGATCCTCGAACCAGTTGACCGTAGTATTAAACTTCAAAAAATCATATTGTTTTAAACCCGTCCAAAGTCCACCAGGATAACATAAAACCGTTCCCGCACTAAGCTCTCGCTTAAATAACGCTCTATACTTTTGTTGGCTTCTACCGTCCGCTGGGAAAAAAGTATGATATGTTCCTACACTTCCAATTTTGGTATCGGATGTTGCCAATTCTTTTAACCTTTTACCATGTGGTACTATTTGGGCTGACAAGGTTTCAATTATAAAAACCAAGAAGACAGTTATCAGAAAAATCTTGATTATTACCAGTTTTTTTGGTTGAAAATAGCTAAATTTCACTTTCTTGACCTTATTTAACTCATTTGATTTTTAGTTAACTTGAGATTAGCTAAATATCGGCGTTTGTTTGCTCAAAAAAATTTATCGACTCTTGCTGTTTTGAGTGGGCGTAAGTTCGAGGAAACCTCGAACTGTCGATCGCAAGCGTGATTTTACAAGCTCGACTATCGGAGTGGCTAGCAAATAACAGACACTTTAAAGAATTTAGCGGATACATTGAACATCATCACAGCTTCTCTATTCAAACATAGAGGTATTAAAACCTTCTCTATAGATTTTAAAAATAAAGGCTAGACTATTAGGTTAGATAAACTGCCTAGAATAAATATAAATATATCTTTTATGGTAACTTAGTGAGAGATATTAATAGTCCGATTCACCAACTAAAGCACAATTGAGTGTTAATTGTCAATTCTTGGTATTTGTAGCTTGGGGAAAAGTACACACTTATTAACATTGTCAAGAAATCCGTGGGTTTGCTCTAATTTGTAGATAGTATTGAAAAAATATAGAATTTCAGTATATTATTAAATTCAAGTATTTACTTGGTCGTAGCAATTAAATTGTAAAAGTTTTATTGCAAGTTTACACATCTAAGCTCGATTTTCGGGAATATACGGCATGATTAAAGGTTAGAGATCCAAGCAGCCCAAGCAGCCCAACTAAAATTGACTACCTACGATCGATAAATGGGGTTCCCTGGTTTGGTCGTGAAGTATCAGTTACAAAATAAACGACTTTAAACTAAGTAAGTATTGAATCGACTCTAAGGGTTGAAGGATAAAAAGTCATGAGAAAATACGAGCTAACAGGTGTTTTCTTAGGGTTTCTTCCGTTAATTTTTGGTTTTGTTCAATATTTTTACTGTTGCTTCATAAACCAAATTTGTGATGTTCGTAATTTAAGCCCAAAATCAAATCACTACCAACTCAAAGATAATGGATCGAACGTACCCAAAAATTTCAATTGTTACTCCTTCTTATAATCAGGGGGAATTTATCGAATCAGCGATTCAAAGTGTGCTGTCACAAAATTATCCAAATTTTGAGCATATCATTTTGGATAATTGTTCTACAGACCGCACAGTGGAAATCTTACACAAGTATCCCCATTTAATCTGGAAATCTCAGCCAGATAAAGGTCAAAGCGATGCTCTCAATCAAGGTTTTCAGATGGCGACGGGAGACATCATCGGTTGGCTAAACGCTGACGATCTGTATCTACCTCAATGCTTTGAAAAAATCGTAGCTACTTTTGCCGACTCGCAAGGCGATCTGGTTTATGGAGACTATCGTTGGATCGACGAGCATGGTAAGATTATACAATTGAGACGAGAACTCGATTTTGATTGGTTTGTACTGAAATATCTTCATGTTTTGTATATACCCAGTACGACTACATTCTTCAAACGCAAAATCTTTGAAGAAGAGAACTTTTTAGATACTTCTTTGAAATATTCGATGGACTATGAATTTTTCTTGCGTTTAGCTCGGCAGAACTATAAGTTTGTTCACATTAATGCTTATCTGGCGGATTTTAGATGGCACGAAAACAATAAGTCTGTAATCGCAGAGCAAAAGCAACAAGAAGAAAAACGAGAAGCTTTGTTACGCCACGATCGTTTTTTAGCCAAAATTCCCGTTCGGATTCAATCGGTTGTCCGCAATATACTCGAATTATTAGCTAGAGGCAAACGCTACTGGTTGAAGGGTTGGAAGGGTTATTACTTCCAGCAATGGCAAACAAAGTCTGGTTAACGGTTAACCAGATTTCTAACCAGATGTTTACTTGAATTTACCTTTAAAAAAGAAACTAAGATGAAAATTTTAATTACGGGTGGTAGGGGATATGTAGGTCGCACCTTGACTCGAATGCTGATGCAAGAGCATTCTGTCTGTGTAGTTGATAATAATAGATATGGTTTATCTCGGTTTACTCCCGAAGAATTAGAGTATTTCCAATTAAAAAATATTGATATTCGCGATCGCCCCCAACTAGCTAGAGTTATTGAAGATTTTCAGCCCGAAGCGATCGTTCATTTGGCAGCAATTCACTATATTCCTGAGTGCGAGCAACAGCTTAACCTAGCCTTGTCAACCAACGTCGAAGGAACGGTTAACTTACTCTCGCTGTGTCCGCCAGATTGCCGATTTGTGTTTGCTAGTAGCGGAGCAATCTATAGTCCTCAAGATACACCCCACAACGAAGTCGAGTCCCCAACCGAACCCATGGATGTTTATGGCTTTACCAAGCTACAAGGCGAACACTATGTTAGGTATTTTTCGAGCAGGATTGGCTTTTCTGCGATTATCGTGCGTTTATTTAACGTAGTTGGCCCTGGAGAAACTAACCCCCATTTATTACCAGAAATTTTTGCCCAACTAAAATCATCCCGACGCACGCTCAAATTGGGCAATCTGTCTCCCAAACGGGACTATATTGATGTTCGCGATGCTGCCAGAGGTTTTTGGGCCGTTACCTCGCGGGGAGAAGTGCCAAACAGAACGGTTGTCACCGTCAACTTGGGAACGATGAAGCAATATTCGGTAATGGAATTGCTCGACAAAATCAGGACCATTAGCGGAATTGAATTTGAGATCGAACAAGATACCAAACGCCTGCGTAAAGTAGACCGACCGCATCTTTTTGCTGATATATCTCGAATCAACCAACTATTTGACTGGAAGCCCCAGTTTGATATTAATGACACCATCCAAGCAATGATCCAAGAGCCTGACTTACCTGCTTATTTGCTCGATAAATATTCTCTATCTACCGCTACCAAGGTTAAGGCTGGATTATACGCTAGTTAGGAAAGGTGAACTTTTGCCTGGCTGTCTGGTTGGCTCGTTTTAGCTTGAGGCTCCAAAAAGCTTTTTGTCCCACGGCGATCGCTTCTGGCATTGCAGAGCTGCGAAAAGAGCTGGAAATTATAGCTTTAAGTTCTACTCCTAATATTCGCGCTCATTGCTAGTTGCTGGTTGCTGGTTTCAAAGCATCTGACAACGGCTGCAATGCCAGAGATTTTTAATCAAAAAGTACTGACAAATTTTAGTTAACAATTATATAGAAAATGAAAGTTTTAGCTGCCGTTATTATTCCTCCTCATCTTATGGCCAGCGGTGCTGCTAATGCAGCCAAGCATTTAAGTGCTGCTTTAGCCGATTATTGCGAGATCGATCTTGCGATTCTCTCTTACAGAGAGTTCAATAGCAATTTTGGCAAAGCCAAGCTGTTAGAGCGAAAATCGTCTAATATTTTCGCTTTTACCAAAGGTCTATTACCCAACAAGGTGCGCACTTTATTTTACCGAGCCGATATTCCCGCTTTAATTAAAAAGGGAGGCTATGATTTAGTTCATTTGCATAACACGATTCCTGCCTTAGAAGCCAAGCGGGTAGCACAAACTTGTGTGAGGCAGAAAATCCCCTATGTTATCTCTACCCATGGTTTTTTTGAAATCGCCTCTGGTGGCAGTGCCTACTCTCTAAAATATATCCATGAAAAATTGGCTTGGAAATTTTTGCTCGAACAGCCTGTCGATTACATAGTCAGGCACGCACAGAAAATCTTTGCCCTCTCTCCCTATGAATATCCTTTGTTAGAAAAGCTTGGTGTTGAGAAGGAAAGAATCGCGATCGTTACCAATGGTATCAGCCCCGAATTTTTGGCTCCCAGACATCCCGAACAAATCGACTCGGTGATAGAGAGATTAAATCTACCCAAGTTATCTCAAAAAGAAATGCCTGTAGGGATTTTTCTGGGCAATCATACTCCCAATAAAGGTGTAGAAGTTCTTTTAGAAGCATTTAGCCAAATCAAAAAACCCTTTATTTTGATTGTTTGCGGTCAAAAGCGAGACAATATTGACTATGAGGGATTTTTGCCCAACCTCAGCCAAGAGCAAAGAGTGATTTTTACCGACTGGATCTCATACCAAGATGTAATCTCGCTCTTTAATTATGCGGATTTGTTTGTCTATCCGACTCTATCAGACACTTTACCTTTGGTAATTTTAGAGGCTATGGCTTCTGGTTTGCCGATTCTTTCGACTAAAGTTGGCGGAATTCCCTATCAAGTAGATGAGAGTTGTGGGGTGCTTGTAGAGCCAAAAGATTCTCAAGCTGTTGCAGCTGCATTTGAACGAATGACCCAAAATCAAGCGGAATTGGTCAAGATGGGTCAAGCTGCCAGTCAAATTGTCAAGACTAAGTTTAATTGGGACAATTCTGCCCAAACAGCTTTCGAGCTATATCAAGAAGTTTTAACGATCGACCAAACCCAAAGGCTCAAGCAACAGTCTATTGCTTCGGATTTGCTTACTACTGGCTAGAGTACAATTAATTTTGTCAATAAACCCTTCGTGATTGGGAATTAGGGAGCGATTGGCCAAGTAGCCGATCTACCCTACCCAGTCATTTTTTTTAGGGACTACGTAGAATCATTGAGGCTGGGAAACGGCTTGAATCGTCAGTTTAGATTGTGCGATCGCGCTTTGACAGCGTTCCAGAATCGAATCTCCAGCCACAATTACCCTGTCTAGTTGGTGAGTAATCCCAATTATATTGGGTTCTGGCAACCAGGGAAACAGCACTATATCTCCTGGCTGGGAAAGTAAGGAAATAAAGGTAGAAATTGACTTTGGTTCTAAGAAAGACTCTTTTAGTACGATTAAATTGTCAGATTTATCAATCAGCCAATCGTGGTCCCAATCGTTTGAGGTAATGGCTATAGTTAGAGGAACTTGAGGAATTACTTGATAAAACTGCGCCGAGGCAGTATCGCCATAAAAAAGGAAGTGCTTGTTTTCTAGGCAATACCATCCTTCTGAGAGTTGGTCAGATTTTTCAAGTTCGCTGGCGATGCTGCTTTTTTGGTTCTCTCTAGTTGGGGATAAGGGTTGGGGTGAATTAGTAGATTGGGGAATAATCGAGACAATTTGCTGCTGGACATCGGTTATTGGCTCTGATTTTACGGCAGTATTGGTAGACGAGCTTTGTTCTTGTTTAGTAGCCAAACGAATGTCTTGTCGCGTTATTTTTTCCCCTTGCTTGGCTCTTTGAATTAACTCATCGCGGATTTTTTGGGGGGTAGAGGGAGATGACAATTGATAGAGAGCAGATGCAGCGATGCTTACTTGTGCAACTGTTGCACGTTCGGGAAACGCCTCATAGACTTGAATAAAGTTATAAGCCGTGCGTCTACTCCAGCCAAATTCGGCTTTCAACCAGCGATCGAAGTTTCCATAAGCCAACTGAGAACGTACTTCAAATATTTTCTGACCTATTTCCCAAATATCCTGAGCAGAACGCTTTAAACGTTCTTTAATTTCTTCTGTTCTCAGTTGAACAATCGAACGTTGCTTAGAATCAAGAGTATCATAATCAAAATTATTTAAAATTTGAGCGTTTTTTCCCCTAATGTTCATTTTTTTGTTTACAGTTATGTTGTTCAAGGTCTATGTTAAAAATTAATACAGCTTCAATTAATACAGCCTCAATTAATACAGCTTCAATTAATACAGCCTCAATTAATACAGCCTCAATTTATCTAGTTTACACTTTTAAAGAAATAAAATCTTGGGAACGAGCGGCACTCTTTTTCTTGGTAAGATTTTTATTATACAACAGTGTTTTTAACAGTAGACAATTTAAGCGGTTTTTAGCTAAAAGCATCTTCTTTTTAAATAAGATCTTAGACTTTTTCTTCTTAGCAAAATAGAGGGAAAATGCCGATTTGTCCTCTCATAATCGGCTGACTTTTCGGTATTTTTACTTAAAAATGTGGTGGATCGACTTACATCCAAGCTAACTTAGTAGTCAAATACTAATGGGAGCGAATTAAATTCAATTATTCGTCTAGCTCGATTATTATTTAGCTTTAATTCTAGCTTGGGAACATCACCCCGTTTAATAGTAACCAAGTTAAGCTTGCTAATTAAAGACAAAGTATCGCTCCAAGATGTCTTGGTCTTGACGGTAAGTTGCAAATCCATTATCTCACTGGTCTGTGAATAATAAGCAAGTAGTTTTTGTTTGACAATAGAAGTATTATCTAACAAACGTTCGGCGGTTAAAAAATCAGGTACAATACAGCAAACTGGCTCTTCTAATTTATTAAAATTTTCCCAAGAAAAATTAATTTGGGAAGCCAGCTGAGTACGATCGCGATTGAGTCGCTCGGCTCGATTGCAGCGTCGTCTCGATTGATGTTTGGAATCGCTTGCGTAGCGAAAAACCAAGCCAAAGGGTACAGCCTGATTTTGTTGCCAGTAAGTACGGGCGAGAAGCTCGATTTTATTTATAGCTGAATATTGAACGGTCAACTCGCGGTTTTCGATCTCAATTAGCTCGAAGTTAATATTTTTTAAGAAAAAGAAATGAGAAATTGTGCCTTGCTCGCAGTTGCGTATGGTATATTCAAAGTGGTGCAAGTTTAATTGGCGTAAAGCATTTATTTCTGAAGTTTCCCTCACAAAAATCACCACTCGGTCAAGCTCGATTTGAAAGCAATCGACAACTAATGGCTGTTGCTTGTTGATAATTTTGTTTGACATAATGTAATCTGAGGTTGCTCATAGCATTACAGTTTCACCAAAATTCGAGAGTTTTTTACTAGATGATCGGTCTAGTAAAAGTAAATGCATCGCCAAGTTTTAGTTTAGTTTATGGTGAATATTCGCTTCTATAAGTTTACACGGTAGTATTTCGTTTTGGTTTTTAGTGTAAATTTCATCTTGATGATGACTGGTTTGAAGTTCAAAATTGCATAGTAATATAAATACCAAAGCGAGATAGTACGGTTTAATACATAAGCCCAGGTGCGGATAATTACTGGCAAGAAAAACGAGTGCCAATTTTTCTAATTTCCGCTCCCAAATCAATAAATGTTTGCTACAAATACTTCGGAGGAGGGTTTTCTACCGACTGTCTCTAGAAAAATAATCTGTTGCGTTATATTTTCGCTCTTGGTTAACTATCCAAAACTGGAATTGTTGGCTCGAACCAGATTGGGATTCCGCTTGGGCTATCTCTGTTTGTCGGATAAAAATTTGCTGCTTATTTACCAGTCATCACCTAGCTTGATGTCAGCTTACTTACATTTAATGCCGTTTAATAATTTTTTTTACGACCACTTCGGGCAAAGGCAAATGAAAACAGATATTCGCAAACCCAAGGCAATACGAATCAACCAGAGAACAGCTTGGTCTTGGCTGAGGACTATTATAGCCGCCTCGTTGGATAGTATGGCGATCGCTCTATCCTGGACAATCGCTAAAAAAATCAGCGCGGTAGATGGTCATCTAATTGTCAGGCACAATCAAGAACAATTAAATCTGCTCTGGTTGATTATTCCAATAAACTTATGTATTATAATGGCTTCAGGCATCTATGGTACCAATGAGAGTCACAAAGGCTACGGCAATTTGTTCAAAGCCATATGCTTGGGTCAGGTTACTGTTTTATTAATTATTTTTCTTTCGGGGCCACAGTTATGGATATCTCGTCTGACTTTTATGCTTGCCTGGGGGTTAACTTTAATCGTAGTCGGTGGCAAAAAGACCTTGCTAGATCTGGCTACAACCAAAATCGAAAACCGATTCACTTTTTTGGGACGCAAAGTTTTACTTTTAGGAACTAAAGAAGACACCATTAAAGCCAAACAACTAATCGACCTGACAAGAGCCTACAAAATACAAGGAGTGATTAATTTATCTACTTATCAAAATCGCCAGGAGTGGATTAAAGTTTTGAATCGAATTGACAACTATAAATTTGACGAAATATTTCTCTGCTCCTGGGAAAAAATCGAAAACCCCATTTCTTTATCCTGGGAACTCAAGTCGGCGGGGATCGACTGGAGAGTTTTAGCCGTCAATTTAAAACTGCCCCAACAGTGGTCGCAGATGGTAATGCTAGAGGGAATGCCGACCGTGCGTTTTGATTCCTCGGCGGTGGTCGGAATTGATTTTTGGTGTAAGCGGATTTTCGATTTAGTAATTTCATTTTTCTTATTAATCGTACTGGCTTTACCGATGCTGGTAATTGCGATCGTTATCAAGCTAGATTCTCCTGGCTGCGTTTTTTTCAAACAAAACCGTGTCGGTCTCAAAGGTCGTCATTTCAAAGTTTGGAAATTTCGCACCATGGTCAAAAATGCCCCCGAACTACAGCTAGCATTAGAAACCCAAAACGAAATAGAGGGAGGAGTTTTATTTAAAATCAAAGAAGACCCGCGTATTACCAAGGTAGGTAAGTTTTTACGTCGCTATAGTCTTGATGAAATACCACAGTTAATTAATGTTCTCAAAGGAGAAATGAGTCTGGTCGGACCTCGACCTTTACCGCTGCGAGATGTTGCCAAGCTATCTTCAGAGCGACTTTTACGTCATGAAGTATTGCCAGGAATCACCGGTCTCTGGCAGGTTAGCGGTCGTTCTAATACCAATTCCGAACAGATTTTTGATTTAGATTCTAAATATATTCAAAATTGGTCTTTAATTCTAGATTTACAAATACTATTAAAAACAATTAAAGTCGTATTAACCAGTAAAGGAGCATACTAAACTATTGACAAAAAAGCGATAAGCTTAATGCGATCCTCTTTTTAAAATAGCAGCATCGAGCCTCCAGTTACCATCATTTTTAAAATTTAACTATTTAATCGCACCAGAGCTAACAATATGATTCCCACAATAGTATCGCCAACACGCGAAGAATATATTGATTTTCAGAAATATTGGCTAGTTTTAAAACGTCGTTGGCTGCCTGCTGGTCTAATTTTTGCCAGCGTTACGGGTTTGTCTTTCATAGCAACCTTATCAAAGGAACCAATTTATGAAGCAGAAGCTCAAATTCTGATTAAAACCGATGAATCTTCCAAACTAGTAGGATTAGAAGCTGAAAGAGGGCAGATAGATGTTTTGAGTAAAGACAGCAACCCCGTAGCCACCGAAGCGGAAATTTTGCGCTCTAGACCAGTTGTCGAAGAAACGATCGCCCAACTCGATTTAAGAAACGACTCAGGAGAATTAGCTGACTACGGTCAGATAGCAGGTGAACTGACCGTAAAGCCGATAATCGGCACGGATATTCTCCAGGTTTTTTATCAGGATGAAGACCCAGAACAAACAGCAATTATCGTCAACAAACTAATAGACGTGTATGTCGAAGAGGATACTCGCAGTAACAGGACTGTTGCTGTTGCAGCTAGAGAGTTTATCAAAACAGAATTACCCAAAGTCGAATCCACCGTTGCCAAAGCAGAAGCGGATTTACGTCAATTCAAAGTAGACAACAAAATTGCCAGCTTATCCCAAGAAGCCAGTAGTAACATTGATGGCACCAAATCTTTAGAAAACGAAATAGACGCGGTCAAAGCAGAGCTTAAAGGCATCAATGGTAAATTTGAACAATTGCGTCGCCGATTAAATATTAGTTGGGAAGAAGCAGTAGCGATTAGTTCTCTCGGTCGCTCGGCAATACCACAGCTAGTTTCACAGCTACAACAAGTCAGGATCGATTTAGTCAATCAACGCGATCGCTTTTCCGAAAATGCTCCGCAGATTGTCAGTCTTAAAGAACGAGAACAAGAGCTAGTAACTCTTTTAGAAAAGCAAATCGACCAAATTCAAGGTGATATCCAGCGCGATTCCTTAAAAGATAAAATTTTGAGCATTAGTTCAGGCGATTCCAACCAAAGCACAATCTCGGAGTTCGCCAATCTGGGGGTAGAGCGTTCTGGGTTAATAAGTAAGCTAGAAGCCCTAGAGGGCAATCTGCAAACTCGGCAAAAAAATTTAGAAAATCTGCCTTTACTAGAAGAACAACAAAGAGAATTAGAACGTCGAGTCGAAGCAACCCAGTCAACCTATCAAATGTTGTTAAGTCGGCTACAAGAAACCCAGGTAGCCGAAAATCAAAATGTAGGTAACGTTCGCGTTGTTGCCCGTGCGGTTACCCCCACACAACCGATTAATACAAGTCAAAAAAAGCTAATTATTCTGGCTGGCGGGGCAATAGGCGCGCTTTTAGGGACTGCATTTGCCTTTTTAATTGATTTTCAAGACCGCTCGATTAAAAACAGTAAGGAAGCAGAAGCAATTTTTGGTTATCCACTACAGGGCGTGATTCCCGATTTAGGTCGGCTAGCGCGAGAAAGCAGTGCAGCACAGATCGCCTCACAGCAGATTTCCGACCCCAACTCTAATGCTCTGGTTGCGATCAACGCAGCTGATGCTAAACTAGCAGCACGAGCTAGAGAGGCATATCAAATGCTCCAGGCTAATCTCCATTTTCTTAGCACAGATGGGGAGCGAAAAGCGATCGCCATTACTAGCTCCGTAGCCCAAGAAGGTAAATCTCAGGTATCTGCTGGTTTGGCGATCTCGACCGCGCAGTTAGGTAAAAAAGTCTTATTGATCGATGCAGATCTCCACAGACCGAGCCAACACGAAATTTTTAGACTACCCAATCTAGATGGTTTGAGTAATATTCTGCGCCAAGAACTAGAATGGGAAGAAGCAATTCAGCAAGTAATGCCCAATCTAGACGTACTAACTTCGGGAGCAATTTCCGAAAATCCCATACCCCTACTGCGATCGCAGAAAATGAAAACCCTGATGCAAACTCTCTCGGAGAGTTATGATTGCGTTATTGTAGATACTCCGCCGTTAAACGGGATCGCCGACACGATCATTCTTGGCGGTATGGTTGACGGTCTTTTACTGGTGGTTCGCCCAGGGGTAGTAGATTATGATAGCGCGATCGCAGCTAAGAAAATGTTAATCAATACCGACCAACGTATACTAGGTATAGTTGCCAATGGAGTGGAGCTAAATAACGAACCTTATGCTCCCTATGCCCAATACGATTTAAAAACTTCTTGAGTGACAGGTACACCGCCTTGAAAAGGCGGTGCCTGCTGTCACCGCATTCCGCGGTCAGAATCAGTAATGACCATCAGCAGAATAATTCTCTCAAATTAGATAAAATTGCTCTCGGCTAGATTTTAAAATAGCAACCTGTATTCAACTACAACTCGATTACCAACTTAAATTTTTATCCTATGCTGCGATATTTCTCCAAAATCTTGTACGTCTTAGAGGGCAAGAGAAAAGGGCTGGTGTTACTATTAATAATCTTTGCCCTAACATCCGTATTAGAAGCTTTGGGGATCGGATTAATCGGGCCTTTTTTGAATTTAGCTGCTAGCCCAGAATCTATTCATAAAATTCCCCTATTCGATTGGATCTACAGAGAGCTTGAGTTGGAGTCTAGTATACAGTTTATTCCGATTCTGGGTATAGGTATTGCCATCATATTTTGTCTCAAATCATTACTATATTTCCTGTCTTGGGTCAAAATATATCGCTATTCTTCTAGCCTGACCCAAACCCTAATTACTAGATTATTAAATGCTTATTTAGCAGTTCCCTATACGTTTCATCTCAATAAAAATACAGCGACCCTAATTAAAAATACTCTAGTAGAAACTAGTACGTTTACTGGAGCTTGTATCTTACCGCTTTTGAAGGGAACGGTTAATTTTATTGTTTTGTTGTTTCTGTTTGTAGTTCTTGCCAAAACCGATCTAGTGCTGCTGCTGATGATTATGGGCATTTTACTCCCGATCTTTGTTTTGTTTAATTTACTGGGAAACAAGTTTAAAAAGTGGGGTAAAATTAAATCCGAATCCAAACAAGAGATGATTCGCACTCTCAATCACGGTTTGGGCGGGTTAAAAGAGACGAGAGTTATTGGCTGCGAGTATTACTTTCAACAACAGATGGCGCAGGAAGCGGGAAAATTTGCTAGAGCAGAAAGCCTATTTAGTAGTTCTCAGATGCTGCCTCGCATCCTCATCGAGACAGCTCTAATTGTCTTTGTCATGTTTTTTATCTCTCTATCTCTGATTTTGACTAAACAGAATATGCAAGAGATAACTGGAGTTATGGGAGTTTTTGCCCTCGCTTCGATGCGTTTGATTCCAGCAACCAGTCAGCTGTTTGGCTCGCTCAATCAATTGAGGAACTCTAATTATGCTGTCAATATGCTTTATCTCGATCTAAAGGAAATAGACCGCCAGGGAATAAAGCAGCGAAATAACAAGCAAGATAAGGCTAGAGCCATTAATCTGCTTGTTTTTAAACCATCGCTCTATAAAACTATGAATTTTAGCGATCGAATCGACCTCGATCGGATTACCTACAGCTATGATAATAGTTCCCAACTGGCCGTTGACGATGTCTCTTTAAGGATTAAAAAAGGTCAATCGATCGCTTTGATCGGTAAATCGGGAGCTGGTAAAACCACCTTAGTAGATATCATTTTAGGACTTTTAGAACCAAAAGCGGGAGATATCTTAGTGGATGGTATATCCATATACGACAATTTGCGTTCTTGGCAGAATATGATCGGCTACATACCGCAGTCAATTTTTCTGACCGATGATACGATTAAAAGAAATATTGCTTTTGGCACCCCCGATAGCTCGATCGATCCCGAAAGATTAGATAAGGCGATCGCAGCTGCTCAACTCGAAGAACTAATCGAGCAATTACCTGAAGGAATTGAAACCCAGGTGGGCGAACGAGGGATCCGCCTATCTGGCGGACAAAGACAACGCATTGGAATTGCCCGCGCGCTTTATCACGAAAGAGAGATTCTAGTTCTAGATGAAGCAACTTCTGCTCTCGATAATGAAACGGAGCGTTTGGTGAGCGAAGCAATAAAATCTCTGGCTGGTAGCAAAACTTTAATCATTATTGCTCATCGTCTTTCTACAGTGGAGCATTGCGATCGCATTTATCTGTTGGAAAAAGGTCGGGTGATCGAGTCAGGTAGTTACCAAGAAGTAGTTGTCGGCAAAATGAGTGTTTAGATATATTTGCCATTTGGTTTCTAGTTAATATATCCATTCGAGATGTACAAAACAATTGTTAATTTAGCTAAACAGGAAAATGATTACTATGCTTGATACAATTCAGCCCAAAATCAGAAAAATAATTAGAAAACTCAAGCAAACTAACGACAATAACTTTATTGGTTTTGATAAGTATGTCAAGAAGGGAGCTTTTCACTGGGAAGAATTAGCCAACAACGAATATTACCGAGCCAAGGTAGAAGTAGTTGAGTCCTATCTATCGAGGGAACATAGTTGTCTGGATATCGGATGTGGAGATGGAGCCTATGCTGCTTTTTTAGCCAATAAATGCAAGTATGTAATAGGTGTGGATGCAGACTATGAGGCAATTCGTTTGGCAAAAGCCAAAGTCTCTGAGGAAAAAACTACCAACTGCAAATTTATTCAGGCTCCAATTAGTAAAATCGACACCAAAACCCTTGGTGTTGAGGAAAAATTAGATCTGGTATACTCGATGGATGTCATAGAACATTTGCCCCAACCAGAGGAACTACTTCAAGCTGCCAATAATATCGTCAAACCTACAGGTTTAGTTTTGATTGGAACTCCACTATTTATCACTCCCGAACTAGTCTCTCGATACCATGTTAAGGAATTTACCCTTGAGGAAATCCGAGATGTAGTCTCATCCTATCTCTCCGTACAGCAGGAAATTTTACTCCCAATACCCAGAAAAGATGGAAAAGTTTACGACAACAATTTTTATATATCAGTAGGAAGTCCCAAAAGTTGAGCAATTTAAGAGGTATTGAACGATGAAACCAACCGTTTTTATTCATACTAATGCCCAACAGTATGTGGGGGCAAAAGTAGCAGAATACGCGCTTAAAAAAACGTCGCCCAATCGCGATAAATTCGATGTCAAAATCTTACAACTAGAAGACTATCCTTGCCTATACGAGCGAGAAGGACAGCCTCATCTACGTGGAGGAAAAAAGCCAATTTGGCATAATTGGGATCTTCAGTCTTTTACTCCTCTGCGCTTTTTACCTCCTCAACTGATGAACTATCAAGGTAGAGCAATTGTCATCGATCCAGATATTTTTGCCCTATCTGATATCTACGAATTGTTGACTCGCGATATGGAAGGCAAGGCAATCTTTTGTCGTAAAATCTACCCAGAAGATATGCGCAAAGTCTACCCAGAAGATATACGCAAAGTCTACCCAAAAGATACTAAGATGCTTCCCTTTTATGCCACCAGCGTGATGTTGCTCGACTGTAGCAAATTGACCCATTGGCAATGGGAAAAGCAAATTGAAGAAATGTTTAGCTTTGAACGGGACTATCAACCTTGGACACGTCTGTTGATGGAACCAGAAGCTAGCATTGGACTTCTGGAGGAAGAATGGAATCACTTGGACACTCTCAATGAGAAAACCAAACTACTACACAACACCAGACGCGAAACTCAGCCCTGGAAGACTGGATTGCCCATTGACTTTAACCGCCCCAACCGTAAATCGGGCGTTCCCAAGAAATGGGGCTTGATCCCAGTACCCTGGATTAGAAGAACTAAAGCTTTTGTTCTGGGTAAAGAATATTATCCCACTCATATCTACCGTCAGCATCCAGACTCCAATCAAGAAAAACTCTTCTTCTCGTTATTGCGAGAGTGCTTAGATGAAGGGATTTTCACCGAAGAATTACTAGTTTCGGAGATGGAAAATAACCATATACGTAAAGATACTCTACAACTACTGCAAGCCTACTAAAAATAGTCCCTAGGGGAAGCAGGGGGAGATGATAGGGAAGTTGGGGAAGATGAGGGAGCAGAGAGAGGGGACTTTTTAAAGTCAAAACTAGTAAATAGCTCGAACTAAATAATAATTAACTTATGGCGATAAAATATGAAATTTGTCTCTGAACTTTACAATAAATACCCAGGTAGTGATATTTATGTTGTTGGCACTGGAGCGAGTTTGCGGGTTTTTCCTCTATCTTTTCTGGAAGGAAAAATCGTTATCGGTTTGAATATGGCATGGAAAGTTGCTCCCGTTCAGTATAGTATTACCAATCATCCCGATTTAAATATTCCTGAATTTATGCCCGACGAGCAACCCCATCCAGAAATTACCTGGATCTCAGGATATCTAAAAACTCCAGATGGAATCGGTTTAAAGGGAATAACCTCTCCCGAATTGATTGAGTATGCCAAAAATAACTTCTACTTTTTCGATCATCTCCAGCCTGGTCGTCCTAATACTCAACCTCCTAACTTACCATGCGATCGCGGTAGAGTACTTGATTGGGTAAGAAAACCCACCGAAAATTATTTATACTTCTGGGGTTCTGTATCTGGTGCAGGGGCATGCTTAGCAGCTAATATGGGAGCTAAAAATATCATATTGGTTGGTTGTGACAACTGTTCACTATTAGCCAATCATCATGCCCATAATCAGCATGTTCGCTGGAAAGGAGTTAACCCTAATCACCGATATAATCAATACTACGAGTGTTTAGCAGAAGTAAGGACGGCACTGAGGGAACGTGGCGTTAATCTCGTGAGCCTGAATTCCTTTATGGGTCTAGCTAATACTGAACAGGATTTTGAACGTCTCTGCGAAGAGCTTAACCAACCAAAACTAATTGAAAATAAGGTCGATGTTTCTCCAAAAGTACGTAGACTAAGTTATTACAAATACCATATGGGTAAGTTCAAAAAAACTGTCAGGGAAAGGGTCAAAAAATTAGCTCATTTTTAGTTTAGTCATCCTCGTTCCCCTACAATATTGGTAGAGAACTGCTTGGTAGGGAATATAGGGTTGGTCAGTATGCGAGCAAAACTCGCTCAAGTCTTAATACAAGATAATGAATAAATACAAAATCGCTTGGAAATCACTTGGGGGAATCACCTCGGCTAGTTTTAGATATCGTGCTTTGTTGCCATGTAAATATCTAAAACAGGAAGGATGGTCATGCGAGATATTCCAATATAAAAATCTAGAAAAGTATAAAATAGTTGTTTTTCAAAAGCTATATGATGAGAAAACCATAGAGCTGGTAAAAATACTCAAAAGTAAGGGTGTAATAACCGTATTTGATTTATGCGATAATCACTTTTATTATCGACTTGACGATCCATTGGCTCTTGCTGAAAGGAGCGAGAGATTACAAAAGATGATCGATCTTGTAGATGTAATTTCTGTGTCTACACCAGAATTAAAAAAACTAATTTATTCTAAAACCGATAAGATACCTGTAGTAATTGATGATGCGATTGAAATACCGCAAATCAATCTATTAGGAGAAAGTTATTTTAAACTAAAAAATATTTTTAGAAAAGCACAAAATAACTCTTTTAATGTCGTTTGGTATGGCACAGCTGGCACAGAAAATCCTCCTTATGGAATGATAGACTTGGCTAGAATCTTACCTTCTTTGGAAAAAGTACATCAAGAAATACCTATAAGTTTAACAGTAATTAGTAACTCAGAAACTAGTTTAAAACATTATATTCCCTCTAGTAAAATTCCCATAAAATATTATCGTTGGCAATTAGCAACTTTTCCTTATATATTTAGTCAGAATGATGTCTGTGTTATCCCAGTTAATCTAAATAATCTGACCCGATATAAAACCAACAATCGCTTGGTCTTATCTCTTCTATTGGATGTTCCAGTTGTTGCAGACAAAATTCCCAGCTATGAAGACTTTGGCGAATTTGTTTTATTTTCTGACTGGGAAAAAAATCTGCAAAAATATGCACATAATTCTATGCTTCGCCAGCAACATATCAAGGAAGGTAAAGAATACATTCTTTCTAAATATAATCGAAACCGAGTAGTTTCCCAATGGTCCTCTTTATTTCAAACATTGCTTGCTTAATTAAATACATTATCATAGGTAGTTTTTATTCATGATGAAAAGCTTACTAGGTAAAATGCTTACCGAAAAACAATACAAAAATTTAGCACAAACAACAAAACAAGGAGCCAACTTTACCAAAAGCTTGCTTTTGTCACCAATCAAGGCATTAATCAAGGAATTATCACCTACATCAAAGTTACGCTTGAAATCAAAAATTAATGTAGTGGAGAAAATGGATTATGAGCGTTACAATATTTTCCTGAATATCGATTCTGAGATGGAGTATAAGGTTAGAGTTAATTCATGTAAAAAAGAACCAGATACAATACATTGGCTGGAAAATTTTTTACAAGAGGGAGATGTTTTTTATGATGTAGGTGCTAACGTTGGCGTTTACTCTTTTGTCGCTGCCAAATATTTTAAGGGTAAAGTTAAAGTATATGCTTTTGAACCTGCATTTATGAACTTCAGTCAACTTTGTAAAAATATACATATTAATCAATTTCAAGACAGTATTATTCCCCTACAAATAGCTTTATCCGATCGAACTACTATTGATACCTTTAATTACAGTAGTCTGACTGTTGGGAGAGCCCAAAATACTTTGGGAGATGCTATTGACGAGAAAGGCAAAACTTTTAATCCTGTTTTTAAACAATATACTTTAAGTTATAAAATTGACGACTTAATAGAAAACTTTGGACTGCCAGTTCCCAATCACATCAAAATTGATGTAGACGGCATCGAGTTTTTGGTCTTAAAGGGAGCAGCGAAAACTCTTGATAATTCATCATTACGCAGCATGATAGTAGAACTGGCTGAGGGAGAGAGAGCCAAAGAAGTTACTAATTTTCTGTCAGATAAAGGTTTTGAATTGCACTCGAAATATCCAAGGATTACACAAGGGTTATTCAATTATATTTTCCAGCGTAACTCTGCCTAATTTGTACCCCATTTGTTTCCCTAATTTTTACAACTGACTGTGTAAATCACTAGAACATTTAGACGCATTTTGAGAGATAAATTTAATGATGAGCAACAGTTTTATTAACTACGAGCTATTAAAATTATTCGATAAACAAAACTTTATTCAAAATCAGCCCTTTCCCTGGTATAATTTTGATAGTTTTCTAACAACAGAGGGATTTCAACAGTTATTACAAGATTTTCCCTCGTTAGAATTATTTGAAAAACACGAAGGACTAGAGCGAGTTTACGCTCAAAGACCTCACAATCGCTATTATCTTGCTTACGAAACCTCTATTTATCATCAAATAGAGCATAAAGAGCGGGGAATTGTTGACTATAAGCATCTGCCTCCAAGCTGGCAAATGTTTATTAAAGAGTTAGAAACCAGTCAAATTTATCAAAACTTCATCAAATCTCTGTTTGAAGTTACCGATTTTAAGATTCGCTATGCTTGGCACATGGGAGTTACCAATTCGGAGGTTTCTCCTCACACGGATGCCGAACAAAAAATTGGCACTCATATTTTTTACTTCAATACCAGCGATGACTGGGATACAGCTTGGGACGGTTCGACTTTAGTGCTGGGGAATAAGCTCACCGATAGCATGAACCCAGATTTTAGCGATTTCACGACTGCCGTAGCAACTCAATTAACTAATAATCGTAGTTTTCTGTTTAAAAATACCCCTAATGCTTGGCACGGCGTAAAACCTTTAACTTGTCCAGAAGGCAAATACCGCCGATTATTCAATGTCATCTTTGAATTTCCTCAGACTAATAACTATTTATCTTGGCCCAAAAAATTGTTGCAAAAGGCTTTATTGAGCCGACGACATTGAGTAGTTTCATACAAATTACCTAGAGGCGAGAGATGAGTAATACTCACCCAGTTACGTCAAAAATTGTCAAAGTAGGAGCGAGCGGTCAATGAATAATCAAGAGCGCGTCCGTGTATTTATTGGTTCGGGAGAAGCTAGTCTGATTGAAAGAAAGGTGGCAATCTATTCTCTGCGCAAACACACCAAAAGAGAACTAGACATCTATGTCTTTAATGGTACGCACAATGCGATCGAGCTAAACCAACAACCGCCCGTCCCCGCACCCCTATCTTTAGAGCTAAAATATCGCAACATTACTGAGTTTAGCCTCTACCGATATCTGATTCCGCAACTATGCGATTATCAAGGTAAAGCAATCTACATCGACTCAGATGTCATTTGCCTGACCGAGATCGGCGAACTATTCGATACACCTCTCAACGACTGCGAATTCTTAGCCAAACAAGATGCCTATAGTCATGTCGGCAAAAACCTTTGGGCTTTAAGCGTGATGTTAATCGACTGCGAAAAATGTCGGTTCGATTTAACAACTTACTACCAAGAAATTGCTCGTGGATTATATAGCGAGAGAGATTTTGCCTGTATGAGTCCCTCATTTTTAGCCCATCATCCCCATAAAATTGGCAAACTCGACCCCAACTGGAATGTCTTAGATTATGTAGATCGCAATACCAAGCTAATTCACTACACCAACCTTCACAGGCAACCTTGGAAACATCCCCATCATCCCTATGGCCAACTTTGGTTTACCTATTTACGGGAAGCGATCGCAGCGGGATATGTCACCCAAAAAGACATCGACCTGAGTTTAGACCGCGCCTATGTCAGACAAGACATCATGAAGGGGAACTCGCCTTCACTGCTCCCGCTAGACTACATCAAAAAATACATCGGTACTGTCAAAAGGTCGGTGCGAAAACTGCGTCAGCCAAAATTAGCGTTATAAATAAAAATAATGTATATATCTCAAGAAATAATTAAAGTTAATCAGTTTACCGATATTCTCAAACTAGAAGCTGAAGCCATCGAGCGAGCAGCGCAGCAACTAGAGCAAGACCAAGTAGAAGGGGCGATCGCGCTACTGGCAAACTGTCGGGGCAAGGTAGTGTTAACTGGAGTGGGCAAATCAGGAATTATTGCCCAAAAAATTGCTGCAACTCTCAATAGCATCGGTACTTTAGCGGTTAATCTACACCCCTGTGACGCACTCCATGGAGATTTAGGCATTGTCACCCCTGCGGATGTAGCGATATTTCTCAGCAATAGTGGCGAAACCGAAGAATTAATTAGCTTAATTCCCGCGCTCAAACATCGACAGGTGCCAATTATCGCCCTTGTTGGGAACATCAACTCCACTCTCGCTCAAAGGGCAGATGTCTTTCTCGACGCTACCGTAGACCGCGAAGCCTGTCCTCTAAATCTAGCACCGACCACCAGCACCACAGTAGCTCTAGCAATTGGCGATGCTCTAGCCATGACTCTGATGCAAAGACGGGGCATCACCAGCGAATCCTTTGCCTTCAATCATCCTGCTGGACGCTTGGGTAAACGTCTGACGATTAAAGTAGGAGATCTGATGCATTGTGGCGATCGCAATCCTACCCTCTCTCCCCAAGCCACCTGGATCGAAATCATTAGTGCCATAAGCTGTGGCGGTTTGGGAGCAGTAAACATTGTAGACGAAGTCGGCATTCTTCTCGGCTTAATTACCGATGGAGATTTACGTCGCTCCATGGAAAAAATCCAAACATCCCAACTAGCAACCTTAAAAGCAGAAACACTGATGACCAAAAACCCGATAGTCGTCACCCCAGATATTCTGGCTTATGACGCACTAAAAATCATGGAGGAACGACCTTCTCAAATTGACGTATTACCAATTGTCGATCCTGAAGGCTACTGTCTTGGTTTAATTCGGCTTCACGATTTGGTGGGGAGTGGATTGTAATGAAAATTTTAGCTGTAATTCCCGCTCGATACAATTCACAGCGTTTTCCTGGAAAGGTGCTGGCTCGAATTGGCGATCGCCCTATGGTTCAATGGGTATATGAAGCTGCCAAGAATTGTGGCGATTTTAGAAAGGTAGTGGTCGCCACCGACAACCAAGCCGTTGCTGACTGCGTGCAACAATTTGGCGGAGAGGTAGAAATGACCAGTTCCGAACATACTACAGGTAGCGATCGGGTAGCAGAAGTCGCCAAACGCTATCCCGAAATGACCGCAGTAGCCAACGTCCAGGGAGATCAACCTTTTGTCACGCCAGAAATCCTCTCGCAACTAATCGCTCCTTATCTTCGAGGAGAGTCCCCAGAGATGACCACTGTTGCCTGTCCTCTAAATCTAGATACAGACTATCAAGATCCTAATGTGGTCAAAGTCTTGTGCGATCGCGATCGTCGCGCCATCTACTTCTCTCGTGCTGCTATTCCCTACTTTCGCCATCCCTTGCAAGTACCAGTCTTTCACCATTTAGGACTCTATGCTTTTCGTCAGGACTTTCTGGATAAATACACTCAACTAAAGCCAACCCCATTAGAACTTTGTGAAGGGCTAGAACAATTAAGGGTTCTCGAACATGGATTTACCATTCAAGTTTGCCAGATCGAAAAAGCCTTACTGGAAGTTAATACATCTGATGAACTTCTAAAAGCTCGGTGTCTCGCAGAAAAAATAGCTTTGTCAAGAAAATAATACCATTCTCTACTCATTAGTTACAAGCTAAGGAAATAAAAAAAAGTCAAGAGAACTGACTTTGGAAAAGTCAATGAGAATTTGTTAATGAATTATGATGAATATTAATTCCAAACTAGACCGAATCAATATTCTTAACTTTGAAGATACAAATTTTATCTACGATCCATATCCCGTTGGTTTAGCTAGACAGGTTTTTGAAAAAAATTATTACGAAAAACTTGTCAATACATTTCCCCCTCAAGAACTTTTTTCATTTATGAGGCTTCTTGGCAATAAATATTCTCTTTCAGAGAAAAATAATCCTAGACAGTATCACGATTATGTTATGTCATGTGAGTCTTGGCGTGAATTTTATCAATGGGTAAAATCAGAAAGCTTCATTGTGGAAATTTTAGAATTATTATGTCAGCATCATATTAATTTGGGTTTATTAGCTAGTGTAAATGGCAAAATATTAGGAGATAATAGAGGAGTTAAGTATAGGCTCAAGGCTTTACTCAAAAGTTTAAAGCGAAGTATATCTTTGTCGAGTTCTCCTTCCCTTTCTGCTAGATTTGAGTTTTCTATGCTTCCTGCCCAAGGTGGTCATATTAAACCCCATACAGATGCTCCAAACAAATTTATTACTCTTGTAATTCCTATTGTGAGAGAAAATGAATGGAATGTTTCTTTTGGGGGAGCTACAGAGATAATGAAACCAAAAAATATAACTCAAAACTTTAATTATCTCAATAAACAGCTTGAGTTTGATGAAGTTGAAACAGTTAAAAGCTTTGATTACTCTTCAAATCAGTGCTTAATCTTTATTAAAACTTTTAATTCTTTACATGCCGTGCGTCCGATGAAAGGAAAGGATAGCAATCTAATGAGATCGACTCTGACTATCAATATAGAAAGCAAATTATGATTACAAATGGTCGCCCAGATTTTTAATCCAAGTCTATCCAAGGATCTAGGAGATCTTCCCAATTTTCAGCCTTTGGTTAGAAAATTTCACCTTTGGCGAAAATACCCTTTATACTGGGTCTTATACGTATGTATTTGTTCCTCGACCGCTATTCATTTGAAAATAATTTTTAAAACTGGTAATAAATTAGTAAATCTTCAATGTGAAAATACTACATATCAGCACCACGGATCTTAAGGAAGGATCTGCCCGTGCTGCTTATCGATTAAATAAAGGGCTTCAGGAAATTGACGTTGACTCTCAAATACTGGTACAAACTAAAGTTAGCGAAGATTCAACTATAGTTGCTCCCCAAAACATCGTAGATAATACCATTGCTAAAGTGGGAGGAATTCTAGATACAATCCCTCCAAAATTTTATCGGCGGGATACTCAAATATCATTTTCTACTCAGTGGCTACCAGATACAATCAATTCTAGGGTTACTCAACTCAATCCAGATTTAATTAATTTGCACTGGATTCATAATAGTCAACTGCGTATCGAAACCCTCCCAAAGTTAGGGAGACCTATTATCTGGACTCTCCACGATATGTGGCCTTTTACAGGAGGATGTCATTACGACCAAAACTGCGCTCGATACGTAAACTCCTGTGGTGCTTGTCCTCAACTTAAAAGTAACAAAAACTGCGATCTATCCCGTTGGATTTGGCAGCGAAAATCTCAAGCTTGGAAAAATGTTCCCTTGACTATTGTTACTCCGAGTAAGTGGTTAGCTAAATGCGCTAGCTCTAGTTCTCTGTTTAGAGATTTACGAGTTGAGATGATTCCCAATGGTCTCGATCTACAAAGATACAAACCAGTCAATCGCCAGATAGTCCGAGAGATACTCAACTTGCCTCAAAACAAGCAATTGGTCATGTTTGGAGCAATTAAAGCCACTAGCAATCGCCGTAAGGGATTTCACTTTCTTCAGGCAGCTTTGCAAAGCCTGTGCCAGTCAGAATGGCGGGATAAAATTGAGCTAATTGTAGTTGGTTCCTCACAACCAGATAATCAAGAGTCTTTGGGATTTAAAACTCATTATCTGGGGAAATTGAGCGATGATATTTCTTTGGCGCAAGTCTATGCTGCCGCAGATATCTTCGTAGCACCGTCTCTTCAAGATAACTTGCCCAATACAGTAGTGGAGGCGATCGCTTGTGGGACTCCCTGCGCCGCTTTTAAGGTTGGTGGGATACCAGAGATAATCGAACACCAGCAAAATGGTTATTTGGCTGAACCCTTTGAGGTAGAAGATTTAGCTAAAGGAATAGCTTGGATATTAGAAAACAAAGAGCGACATCACAAACTGGGCGATCGAGCTCGTGAGAAAGCCGAACAGGAATTTACACAGGAATTACAAGCACGCTGTTATGCGTCTCTTTACACTGACATTTTGAAAGTAGAAGACTGATATGATTATTGAAATTAACGTTCACAGACTGTGTAATACATAAATAACTAAATTAATTCTTACCGTGACGATTTAAAATACAAACGTATTGAGATTTCATTTCTACTACGAAATTTTTTTGGTAGATATCCTTTGTTGGTACAAATTACCTATCTGAACCAGAGAAACCGCTCTCATCTCAAATAGGATTGTTATAGATGTCAACACGATTCGTCGAAGACGGCGAGAACTAGGGAAGAACTTGCAAGACAGACCAACAGGAAGGGTGCGAGTGCCAGAAGGTGGACGCAAACCCCTAGTAAAAAAGCCCAAATTGAGAGAAAAACTGCATTCAGCGATCGCTAACGAAAGAATCGAGGTTTCAGGTATCATGATAGCCGCCAAAGCAAGATGAAATTACTTCATATCTTCATGAATATCCCTTAGATGCTATGCCTGAAAAGGTGTATAATATTTCACAACAGTCGACTTATAATGTATTTTTAAAATCAAGTAACTACTATGGAGCCCTTCAGCGCGTCATTCTGGCGAGCTCAGGAATACTTGGATTATGGGAATAGATCTGCAAATTAACAAAACTGATTTAGAAGGTGTGTATCTCATTGAACCGTTTCAGGCGAATGATCGAAGAGGATCCTTTTATAAGTACGTTGATGAAGGACATTTTCGTGAAGTTGGGTTGGTGAATAGCTTTCGTGAACAATTTTATTCTGACTCGGGCGAGCGTGTGATTCGGGGGATGCACTATCAGGAACCACCAGAAGCATTGACGAAGTTTGTCTACGTGGTGTCCGGTGCCATCATTGATGTTGTCCTCGATATTCGTAAAGCATCACCAACTTATGGTTCCTTTATTGATTATGAATTGTCATATGACAATAAACGTGCTCTCTATATACCGCCGGGTTTTGCACATGGTTTTTCAGTATTGGGAGATCACGCACGTGTCATGTATTTACAGAACGGCGTTTATTCAATCATGCATGACGCGGGCATTCATTGGGATTCTTTCGGAATGGATTGGGGAATCGTCAACCCTATGATATCAGAGCGGGATGAGAAGCTACCAGCATTCGGAGATTTTGCGACACCGTTTTAAGACAGTTTACAAGAGATGATTACGATCGCCTATAATACTTTCGCAGAAATTCACCCAGAAATCGGGTAGTCCCTAGAAGATGTACAAAGGTGCGTAACACACACCATGGTAGTATGGTAATAAGTATTGAAGAAAGCCCCTTCCTGATTACCGTGAACTCGAGCGTCGGTTACATCCATGTCCAAAATAATCGATCGTGCTGGCTCGCGCTCAGATTCTAGGAAGATTTCAACGAACGGTTTTTCAATCGCTTTTGGATCTGGTTAAATTCGATGGTAGCGACTGTCTGCTTGGTTGATGACTGTTTCTGGGCAATATTCCAATCGGTTAACGGTACTTTTTCCTGCTCAGATTGCTTCCGTAGACTCACAAAAATTTAATTTTGACAAGGCGATCGCCGAAATCACAACAGTCGAGTTAATATAGTGTTTCTTGCTACATAAGCCAAAATTCCCATATCTGCAATTTCAGCCAAAAAACAAAACCACCATAAACTGAATTACGATGGATCGAACCTACCCAAAAATTTCAATCGTTACTCCCTCTTATAATCAGGGCAAGTTTATAGAGTCAGCTATCCAAAGCGTGCTCGAACAAAATTATCCTAACTTTGAGCATATTATTTTAGATAATTGTTCTACGGATCGAACAGTTGAAATTCTGCAAAACTATCCTCATCTGATTTGGGAATCTAAGCCAGATCGAGGTCAAAGCGATGCCCTCAATCAAGGCTTCCGTTTGGCAACAGGGGATATAATTGGCTGGCTTAATGCTGACGATCTATATCTACCTGAATGCTTTGAGAAGACTGTGAAATCTTTTGCCAATTCCCCTGAAAGCGATATTGCTTACGGAGACTATCGTTGGATAGACGAGCAGGGCAATATAGTTCAATTTAGAAAAGAACTCGACTTCGATTTATTTATTCTTAAATATCTGCATGTTTCTTACATTATAGGCATATCCACATTTTTCAGGCGTAGGATCTTTGAAGAAGACAACTTTTTAGATACTTCATTCCACTATTCGATGGACTATGAATTCTTTTTGCGTCTAGCTCGGAAAAGATATAAATTCGTTCACATTGACTCTTATTTGACAGACTTCAGATGGCATAAAGAAAATAAATCTACTGTCGCTTATCAAAAACAGATCGAGGAGAAAAAAAAGGCTTTATTACGTCATGATAATTTCTTACAAAAAACTCCACTGCATATTCAATCAATTGCCATAAATTCTCTCGAATTATTGGCTCGGGGAAAACGCTATTTTATAAAAGGTTTGAGAGGCTATTACTTTGAGCAATGGCCAGGGCTATTTCATTCTAAAAAGAGATAAAATATGCTCTAAACCAAATTTGCATTTACGCGCTCGCGCTTTGCCATGTTGTCAAAGCCAGCATCCCGATACAAATTAATCGCGCTTCTTACGAGCGATCGCTAAGATTTGGCGGAAATAGATACTGCGACAACTCCATCAACAATATCGCTCGTTTCAATTTACCAAGAAACTATTTGAAATGTTAATTAAGTACCAATTATTTATATTACCTAACTTAAGTGAACATGATGTTTTCTCTAATATGATTTATGATTACTATACCAGTGTGAAAACGTTGCACAACCTGGTAGTACCTACAGAGCAGTGGAGGTCATTGCAAGCCCTTAAAATTGTTGTGCAATTTTTGGCTGAAACTAAGTAGATTCGTTGTACGAATTACAACTGGAAGAGTCTCAAAAGCTCTAAAACCCTTGATTTTTCCTACCTCCACTATTTTGTAGGGACTACTGATGTCCTGTGAGTCTTTCGTCCCTATCTGCATTGCCACTATGATCTTTCCAGAGCTATATTTTCGTAAAAATTAGATTTTTCAAGTACGGTATATCGATGCTTTCAAGCGATCGCATTATCCGAAAATTACCTTTAAGTAGAAAAAGATAAAATCTATACAGGGTAATGCTTTGAGGTGCTTGTGTTAGGCAGTCAGGTACGTGCCAGTAATTTTAATGAAGCAGATGCAGTAGCGGAGGTCTCAATTTCTTCGTCCCCAGTAAAGCTCATAATCTGGTATGGATGACACATCACATCTGGCTGCTCGCTGTCGTAGATAAATTGATTCGATCTACTCATTACGGAGTATAATAAGGTATTCCCTGGTTCTATTTTTCGTTCAATACCAATCACCTTCTTTTCTGAGTAATTTTTAAACTCTGCAAAACAATTTCATATCTTCATTTGAAATTATCATTATATTTAAAAGTATCATTTGCAAAGGGATGAGGGAGACAATCGGAATGAATTGGGTCGAAAAAACAGTATTGGTTACCGGTGCTGATGGATTTATTGGATCGCATCTGGTAGAAAAACTTCATTCCCTGGGCTGTAAAGTTAAAGCTCTTTCTTATTACAACTCCTTTAATCACTGGGGCTGGCTTGAAGAACTCCCCATCATCGATTCCATTGAAGTATTAACCGGAGATGTACGCGACAGGGGTTTTTGTACTCATATGACCAAAGATGTGGATATTGTCTTCCATCTGGCAGCTCTCATTGCAATTCCCTATTCTTATTCGGCTCCGGAAAGTTATATCGATACAAATGTAAAGGGCAGTTCTAACATGTGTCTTGCTGCTCTCGATAATGGTTGTGAGCGCATTATTCATACATCTACAAGTGAAGTTTACGGAACAGCTCAGTTTGTTCCTATTACAGAAGAACATCCTTTGCAACCTCAGTCTCCATATAGTGCAAGTAAAATAGCAGCGGATTCTATGGTTATGAGTTATTACAATGCTTTTGATTTACCCTTAACCATTGCACGTCCCTTTAACACCTTTGGTCCCCGGCAGTCCTTGCGAGCCGTCATACCTTCCATAATTACGCAGATAGCTTCCGGTAAGGATATTATCAAAATAGGGGCTACTACTCCTACTCGAGATTTTAATTTTGTGCAAAATACCTGTGATGCCTTTGTGAGGTTAGCAGAATCTTCTGAGGCTATTGGTAAAACCATCCACTTTGGTTCTGGACGTGAAATTTCAATTGCCGATCTTTTTCCTCTCATTGCTAAACTCATGAATAAAGATGTTACTTTTGAAGTAGAAGAAGAACGTCTTCGACCTGAAAAATCAGAGGTTCAGCGTCTTTTGGCAGATAACAGTAAAATTCAAAGTTTGTCCGACTATACCCCAAAAGTATCTTTGGAAGAAGGACTTTCAGCTTGCATTGACTGGTACTCAGATCCAGAAAATTTGCAGAAGTTCAAGACTGATATTTACAACGTTTAAGGTCCTCTTTACTCTCCCTCTTTAAAAAAAGAAGATATTAATAAGGTTAAACGAATAAATTAAAGTATTATGTTTTTTTTGATATAATAATTTTGCCAGATTCTTTTTTTTAGTTTCCCCGCCTCTAATACCTGTAGTACTTGGGACAATTAGTTTAAAAACTCTTTTAATTCCTCTGATAGATAAGGAGAGTAATAAGCTCAATGAAGGCAAATATGTTTTTTGATAAAAGACTTTGCATATTGGAAGAAACTACCATCTTTGAAGCAATTCAGGTTTTAAATCAGGTTTCCCAAAGAATTGTAATTGTAGTTACCGAAGACTTCAAACTCTTGGGCATATTAATTGATATGGATATCCGTAGAATTATTCTAAATAAGATTCCACTGGATTCGCCTGTAAACAAAGTCATGAACCAAAACCCTCATATTGTTTCTCCGCAAACCAGCGAATCTGAAATGCTTAATCTGATGAAGATGTCTGGATGTCATCAGCTTCCGATTGTAAATGATCGAGGTGTTGTTGTTGATTTAATAACGATCGATCGACTTATGCAACCCAACCCAATTTCTAATCAAGTTATTATAATGGCTGGCGGACTTGGGACGCGGCTTCACCCAATTACCCATACGATTCCCAAACCTCTAATTAAAATAGGTGGGACTCCTATTTTATTTATCTTACTGGATCGATTATTGAAAAGCGGTTTTGGAGATTTTACTTTAACCTTGAATTACAAATCGGAGATGATTCGCAAAGCAGTAGAATCAAAACCCACACTTGAGTCTAAAGTAGATTATATTGTGGAACCCAAACGTCTGGGTACAGCGGGCTCCTTAGGACTTTTAAAGAAAAAACCTACAGACAGCTTTTTCGTTATAAATGCAGATGTTTTAACCAACATTGATTATACAGCTATGTTGGATTTTCACAACAGTAATGAGTCAGACCTTACGCTGGCTATACGTAAAGAAGAACAGGAAATTCCTTACGGGGTAATAGATGTTCTCGACTTCCGGGTTCTTAACATAAGAGAAAAACCCTCTTACACTTATTTTTCCAATGTTGGCATTTACATCATTCATCCAAAAGTACTTAATCTAATCGAGAAGAATGAATATATAGACATGCCTACATTGATCAACCTGGCCATTGAAAATGGATTTAGCGTGAAGAGCTTTCCCATTCATGAATACTGGATTGATATAGGAACCCCGAATGAACTGGCCAGAGCTCAAAGAGACTATCCTATCTATTTTGAAAAGAAACGATTTGTAGATTATGAAAATTCTGGCTATAGGTGCTCATGCAGATGATATTGAACTTGGTTGTGGCGGTTCTCTTGCCCGTTGGAGAGATGAAGGCCACGATCTCCATATTCTAATTGTTTCAGATTCTGGTTATCACAATCCTGAAGGAGAATTGATCCGCTCCGCAGCAGATGCACATCAGGAAGCCCAAAGGTCTGCAGAAAAATTAAAAGCAGGGTTAACCATTGGCAGCTTTAAGAACTTACAACTAGAGTTTGATGAACCCTTAAATGCTTTTATCTTACATAAAATAGAAAAGATTAAACCCGATCTTATACTGACCCACTGGTCTGGAGACTCTAATCACGATCACCAAATGGTAGCTCAAAGTTCGATACACTGCTCAAGGCACATCGGCAAAGTATTGTGCTATTGCAGCAACTGGTATATGAGCAATGATAATTTTAATCCCCGTATGTTTATGGAAATTAATAACTATATAGATGAGAAAGAAGAGCTCATCCGCATTTTTGCGACTGAGAATCGAAGAACCCTTGGCAAGTGGGAACACTTTGTCAGAGTTCAGGCACAGGTATATGGTCTGAAAGCCTCTACGGATTTTGCAGAAGCCTTTGAAGTTTTAAAATGGGTACAATAGTATCAGACTCGAGAAATAACCTGACCATCATGTCCAATGAGGTCATTCCCTTGCGAATCATCCAAGAAGTATCGGGACATCGTAATTTAGATACTGCGGACGGCTGAGATCTGGGTAGTCTCTACAAAACGCTCTACAGAAGATGAATTTGTCTTAAAACAAGGTGATGGAAGAGATACCATTTTTGACTATCAAGATGGCACTGATTCTTTTTTGTTAGCCGACGGTTTGACATTTGAAGACCTGACAATCACTCAAGGCGCAGGTCAGAGTGTAATTAGCATAACTGACACCTCGGAAGAGTTAGCATTATGACTGGGGTACAAGCTAACGTTATTGGAGCGGAAGATTTCACTACTTTGGACTAACTTCAGTAAACAGCAGTCGTTTGAGCTTTGTAGAGGACAAAAAATAAGGTTTGGGGTTCATTACAACTTAATTCTATGAAAAACAAAATCTTATTGTGGTTGGCGATCGCCTTAGTCGTAGTAATAATATGGCTACTAATCCCTAATATTTGGTGGCAATATATCTTTTTCCTCCGAATACCTTTATTAATGACGGTATTGCTGCTTGCTATGCCTGCGATCGCCGAGTTACTTTTACCAGCAATGCTCAAGAATCTATTTGTCCTACGTGGCATTTGGCAAATGGCTTTTACCATTTTGGCAGCAACTGTAGCAGGATTAGCCGTTATCTTTGTCGGTGATTGGGTCGCATTCCCAAGAACGTTAAATTCGCTCCGGTTCAAGAATTACCTGATGGTTCTTATTTATCTTGGATTAATCCTGACCGTAAATCAAAGAAAAAAGGGGCAACTAGAATTCAAGTCTGAGTAATTGAGTATCTAATTCGGGAAAATGGAGAGGAAGTTGTTTACCGTTTAATTACCGACTTGGTAAATTATGAGATGTTTCCCGCTCGACTTCTTGCCCAGGAGTATCATTGGCGTTGGGAAATCGAGAACACACTAGAAGAAAGTACAACTAACTACTAACTCCTGTACGGACGTGACCTGGAACGTCTCTACGAACTCCGAAATCATTTCAACGATCGCAAAGCTGACGATCGCTCGGCACAATCGTCGAGTTATGTTGGAGATAATTTTGCATCAGAGAACAAGCTTGACTGATTAACTGTTCAAAAGTGTGAATCTGCCATAATTTGATTTCTCCTGCTGCTGCGGTAGCGATGAGGTTTCCCTCGGGGTTCAAACTAAGGCGATCGATGCTGGCTCGATGTGCTTTCCAGGTTGCTAGAGATTCTCCGTTATCCGCATTCCAGAGTCGAACCGAACCGCGATCGTCGCTGCTGATAATCGTCTGACCATCGGGACTGTAGGTAACTGAATTTATTCTGGCTTCGTAGATATGCAAGGGTGATTTAGTAGAATTATCTCGAAAGTTCCAGCGACGCACCGTACTGTCTTGACCACCACTAACCAGCCAAGTATTATCGGGACTAAAAGCGACGCTATAAACTTCTCCAATATGGTCTTGAAATTCTTTGGTCTTTTCCCGTTGCCAATCCCAAGCGATTACAGTACCATCTTCCCCCGCACTGGCAAGTAATTTACCATCGGGACTAAAGCTAAGATCGTGGACTACCCCTTCGTGTTCCGATAACTCTGCTACTCTATTTCCCTGTAGATTCCACAAACTAATCTTGCCTTCATCTCCTGCGACAGCTAATAATTTGCCATCGGGACTAAAAATAATCTGATTTAAAGAATTAATTTGAGTCGACAGGGTTTGTAATAATTTACCCTCTAAATTCCAAAGCTGGATTGCCCCGTTGCGATCGCCACTCGCCAGTAACCGATCGTCAGGACTTAAACCGATCCTACGTATTGGCGCAGAAAGATCTTGGGGAAATACTGACAACTGCTTGCCCTCTAAATTCCAGAGACGTATCCTACCATCTGTACCCACACTGGCTAATCTTTCTCCTTCGGAATCAAAGGTTAAAGCCTGAATTTCGCGCTTGCCATCCTTCCAGCTAATTAATTCTGGATTTTCTAATGTCCACAGACGGTTAGTGCCATCATCTCCAGAACTAGCTAAAAGATTACCATATTTACTATCTTCACCAAAGCTAACGCTTCTGACGGGCCCAATATGTCCTGTAAACCTGGATAACTCCCGACCTTGTAAATTCCAGACTCTAGCCGAACCATCTTCCCCCGCACTGGCGATCGCCTGACTATCGGGACTAAATGTTATATTCCAGAGACGTTTGTTATCTGCTTGCCAAGATGCTATTTTCCGATACTGACGATTCCAAACTCGAACCCAACCATCATCTCCCGCACTGGCAATTAACCGACCATCGGGACTAAAGATGACTCTCCAGCTATGAACGGGAAATTGTTTTAATAATTTGCCCTGAAGATTCCAGATGCGGATCGTATTATCTCCTCCTGTCGTGGCAATTAGGCGATCGTCGGGACTAAAACGAACGTTCTTGGTTGGCGATCGATGTGCATCCCATCGTTGTAGCTGCTGTCCCTGCAAGTTCCACAAACCCACAGTACCGTCTCCTCCTCCAGCACTAGCAATTAATTGACCGTCATTACTAAAGCTAACATCTCTGATTGGTCCCTGATTCCCCTGCCAACTGGCTAATTCTTCTCCTTTTAAGTTCCACAGACTAATGCTACCGTTTTCCGAACCACTAGCTAAGTAATCGCGACTGGGACTAAAAGATACAGCCCAAACTCTTCTGGGGTCGGCTTTCCAGTCGGCTAATTGTTCTCCTTCTAAGTTCCATAGCCTTACCCAACCATTTTCTTCCGCACTGGCTAGTAAATCGCTTTGGGGATTAAAAATACTTCTGGCGGGAACAGTATAACCCTGCATTCGGTTGAGTTCTTTGACTTGATAGATCGACCATTGTAATGCTCCTGTAATTCGGTCTTCTAGCTGTTGCTTGTTTTGAGGTTCGAGCAACCTCAACAGTCTGTTTTGCAAAGTTTTTCCCGCCCTTAAGCTGTTGAGCATGGCTTCTAAAGATGACTGATTAGAATTTAAATTAACTCGGGCAGCTTGTTCGGAGGCATTACTTTCACCGATTTTGGCATCTCTTTGTCCCAATAAAGCTAGAATCAACCCCGTACTTAAGAGCATAATTACGGCGATCGCCCCACTCCAGCGCATACGTACATTCAATCTTTTTCTAGCTATACTCGACCGCACGAATTCGGTTTCTACCTGGTTAAACCAATTGTCGTCAGATTTCAAGATCTGCTTGAGTAATTCTAAGAAAGGACTAGCATCCCAGAGATAAAATCGCGACCGTCCTTCTTCTTGCCAATCAAAAGCAGCAGGAGTCAAACGACGCTGTAAAACCAAATCATCCTGTTGTCCTTGTTGCAGCCAATCCTGCAATTTATCCCAACCCCGCACCAAAAAATCGTGAGCGGGTTCGTAATAGATGCGGTCTGTTTCGGCTTCTTTGCCCGTAACAATTAAACGAGTATCAACTAGACAATTTAATACCCTCTCGACTCGCTGATTTTCTGTCTGGCTAGGATATTCCAGTTCCCGTTTGAGTACCCTGCGCTTAACCGCTTCTCCTCCCTGGATTTCTACCATGCGCAACATGACTCGCTGCATAGTCTTCCGATGAGCCTCATCGGGTAAATTATCATATTCTTCATTCGCCCTCCTGGTTAAAGAACCAGCTACCCCACCCTCGCGATCGAAGTCGGCATTTACGGTTAATGCCCGATCTTCCTCTCCTGCTTCTAGCCATGCCCGATGCAAATTAATATACATCTCGCTGAGGGTAAAAGAGAGTAAAGGTAGCGCACCAGGCATTTGAGCTACTTCATCCACCAGGCGATCGACTAAATTAGCTGGTTCAAAATACAATGCCATTTCCGTAGCGGGCTTTTCTACCACGTCTCGCAGTTCGGGCGATCGCATCCCAGGGACGACAAAGCGAGAATCTGCCCAATCTGACTGCAAAGCTGAATTGATAAATCTCGGTTCAAAATCCGAACGCAGGGTAATAACTAAGCTGAGTTGAGGACATTGTTTGATAATCTCGGTCAATAAATCGGTAAATTGCTGCCATTCTTCTCTTGGTTCTTCTTTAACTGATTCAAGATCCTTTTTACTCACCCAACCTAGCTTAGAATTGATTTTTTGCCACCAAGTTGTTGATTTTGCTTCGGTTACGGCAATTGCTGGCTGTGCTAGGGTAATTAATTCTTCAAACTGATCGATTACTAATAAGAGTCTGGACTGGGGATGTTGCTGACTCCAAGTCTGAATCGAATTAATAAACTGATGGGGATGCTGTTGTAGCTTTCTGCCCAAAATGGTGGTATCCCCTCTGTTAATAGAACTTGCAGAGTCAGCAGAAGTATTCTCTAGAACTACCTTGTCCTCAGAGTTATTATTGTCCAGATTATCTAGAATGGATAAAGCTCTAGCTAAAGAACGAAAAGGATTAGTTCCAGGACGCATCGGTTCGAGAATCTGCCAGTTTCGCTCTGTATTTTGGCGTAGATAAGGAATTAAACCAGCTTTGACTAAACTAGATTTGCCCGAACCAGAAATACCCAATACTACCGTTAATTGCTGTTGGGGTTGGGTAACTTGAATAAATAAGTCCCGAACCACTTCACCTCTACCAAAAAAGAAACGAGAGTGTCTCTCTTCAAAAGATTCCAAACCTCGATAGGGATTATTATCTTTTTCTAATTTAGGTGCTGGTTTTAATTTTGGTTCGAGATGGGGTAACTTAAAAATATATTCCCCGCGATCGTGTTTGGTTAAAGGGAAAAATCCTGGGGTTTGTTGTTCTTGAGAATTTAACTCGACATAATCCCTAAGATATAGATATAGTTCGGCAGTAGTAATCACATCATCGGCAATCAAATCTGCTTGGCGATCGCCTAAAGCTTTAATTAGTCCTTCGGCAAAGGGAGAATGTCTTTTGTTGCTACCCAGATCGCGATTATTAAGAAAGTCCAGGGCTTCTTGGTTGTGTGCTGCCGAGGTAAGCACTTGCCAGGCTGGATATTTAATAAAGCGATGATAGTGTTCCCAATGGATCGTTTCTGGTAGGGGAATCAATTTCCGAGTACCCGCCCAACGAAACGTACCCGCAAAGCAACAGTCGAGAATGACCAATAAATGTCTGCATTCAAGTTGGGATAGCCACTGATGCAAATCCCCCATCCGCAACAGCGAGTCAGGATCGTTAACATTCCCATCTTGGGGGACGAGATAGCCTTCTGGCCCAATATCGCTACTACGAGCAATACCATGTCCTGCAAAATAAACCAACAGACGATCGCTTTCAGTGGGTACAATCTGATTTGGCAGAATATCTGTAAAGAGACTTTTTAGTCGGTCTTTGGTGGCATATTGATTAATTATTACCCCAGACTCAAATTCAGGATGAACTAACTCGTACTCGTAGCAGTTATCGAGAATCTTGGCGATCGCGACTGCATCGGGAACAGCGGTTTGAAGATGAGCAATACCGCGATGATATTCGTTAATTCCAATTACAACTGCTATGCTGCGTTTAAATTCAGTCATCTGGCGATCGACCGTTTTAATAAACCGTTTATTTAATAGTAATATGAAATAGAAAAATAAATGCTACATATGATGAGTTGAGGTTAATTCGGAATTCGGAGTTCGGAGTTGGTAATTGCTACTTCCCATGCCATCTCTGTTTGTCTGTAGCAAATTTTGAAGTATTTCATTTATTTTCAACCAGAAAGCTCTCTCCACATCGGCATGGCAAGTTGGCTCTAGCCGTTTTCCATCTTTCGTGAATCTAACCGATGACCGATAACCAATAACCAATGACTAATGACCAAATAAATTTATGTAACATTTAAGTTTGCACACAAGTTCTTCACAATCTTTTTTTAGGCTAAAAAAAAGCGGTTATTTTAAGAAAAAATATAAATTACAGCAGAGTGATAGGTCATCAATGAGTAGGTTTTTCCGCCTAAATGCTCAATTTTTTAGCTACTACAATGCAATTGCCAATAGCTAAAAAGTAAAATACTCCCGATTATTTCCGAAGCAAAATACTCTAAGCGGTCAAAGCTACAAGATATTTATAGATCTAGTTGACAGTAACTTAGGAACAACAAATTAAATTATGACTAACAAAGCAGTGTTGTGCGGGATTAATAACTATAAGACCATAACTGACCTGAGAGGATGTCTTAACGACGTTCAAAACATCTTCGAGCTACTGACGCAGGTTTATAATTTTGAGCCTTCTCAGATTCACCAACTCATTGACGAGCAAGTAACTAAAGCAGCGATCAAAAACGAATATAATTGGTTGCTGCAAGAGGCTCAAAAGGGCGATCGCCTAGTGTTTCATTTTTCGGGTCATGGTTCTTATGTTCCAGATGATAATGGGGATGAGGTTGATAGCACTGATGAGATCACCTGTCTTTATGACATGGATTTTTATAATTCCGAGACTTTTATGCGGGATGATGAATGGCGGGTAATGATCCAACAAGTTCCTCAAGATGTAGAACTGACTTTTATCCTCGACAATTGCCATTCTGGAACGGGTACTAGAGTTATTTCAGTAAATTTGCAACAAGGTCGCGATCGGAAACTAGCAATTGATGTAGCAACTTCCGAGCGACGAAGCTCAGAGTCTACAGTCAAAGCACTGGCAGCGATCGATATTAAAGCTACTCCTACTGTAGGTACTCGCGCTGCTACATTGGAGCAATTAGATCGAGATACCTACGAAAATCTGGTTGGCGATCGAAACGTTATTTTGCCTCGTTTTATTGCTCCCCCAGCCGAATTTCAAGAGCAAATTATCGCGACTGCCCGTACCAGAGGCTTGAAATCTCGAGCCAAAGAACTGGAAAAACACCTGTTGCTCGCAGGCTGTCGAGACGATCAAACTGCTGCCGATGCTTATATTGATGGAGATTTTCATGGCGCATTTACTTATTATCTCTGTCAAACTCTGCGCCAGTCTCCCGATCTAGGATCGCAGGAAACAATTAATCGCGTAGCCAAGCTATTAAAAATCAATCAATTTCAACAAATACCGCAACATGAAGGAACTCACCGTTCTGGCTCTATTTTTGGCAACCAGTCTTCAATTTCAATTTCTACCGATAATAATATGACTCGTCCTCCAAGTATTTCTCCAGCAAATAGTAATCTTACTGCCGAAAATCAAAAGCTGCTCATCGAAGCCTATCTAAAACTGCTAGATACAATCGCTGGTGCTGCCGAACCAAGAGCTAAGATTGCCCGTCAGATCGGCGATCGCTATTTAGTATACGTACATGGCATCAGCCAACATCGTCACGGTTATTCTAACGGTTGGTGGAATGCGCTCAAGAGATTTGTCGAAGATATTTTTGGCAATGGCGATCTGGGTGGTACTCGTCAGGAGGTGTTATGGAGCGACTTGGTTAACGCCCGCGCTCTAGTTGATGAATCTCAACAACAGCAGTTGCGTCGAGAAATTGAGTTAGTCTTAGAAGAACGACGGACGCAGACGATCGCTGCTAATACAGGTGGTGGTGGTGATGCACGTCGAGCTGTTGTCCAGTCTTCTGTCGAACGTGGTGGTGGCTTTGCCATTGATGATTTCTTAATCTATATGCTCAATAGCAATGTACGCCAGCAAATTATCGATCGCTTTACTGAAGTAGTCAGACCACTACTAGAAAACGGCAGCCAAATCGATATTATTTCTCATAGTTGGGGAACTGTTGTGGCATATGAAGGACTGCGAGAGCTAGAAAAAATGCCGTTGTCAGGAAGAGTGACCACTTTATTTAGCGTCGGCAGTGCCCTATCAATTTCTCCCGTTCGCGCTCGTTTGAGAGAGGAAAACAAGGATGGTAATCGTCCAGCTAATGTAGAACAATGGCTGAATCTCGATTCTCAAGGAGATTTAGTAGGTGGTATGTTAGGAGACAAGTTTGATGTCACTCAAGAATATCTCGATTTAGAACCAACGGGGTGTTCGAGATTCTTGGGAATCTACAATCCAGGCTGCGCTCACAGTTCTTACTTTAGTCACAGCAATACTGCCGTTAACCGCGACATCTTTGCCCAACATATAACTAGCTAACAGGACTTAATATTAGCCAGTTTGGTCAAGCTAAAAATTTTATACTGGCTAAATTAGTGAATATTATTATATTACTAATTTAGTTCGGAGATTATCTGCGATCGCCTTTTAACGCTCTAGGCGATCGCTAGTGGCAAAAAAAAGGAACAATTATCGTAGCCGCATCGGGAAATGAAAGTAACCGTCCTCGTTATGAAGTTGCAGTCGCTCCTCCTGCTGCTGGAAGGGGAATTATTGCGGTAGGAGCTTTACAAGAAAGCCCCAGTGGTTTTTCTGTGGCAAACTTTTCTAACGATCGGGTTAATATTTCTGCCCCTGGAGTTAATGTAATCTCAGCCAGAGCAGGTGGCGGTTTGAGAAGCTTGAGTGGAACTAGCATGGCAACACCTCATGTTGCGGGAGTTGCTGCATTATGGGCGCAACGTCAATTGGCCACTGCAGGGCGAATTAATCATCAAGTATTAGTGTCTCGACTTATTTCCAATCGCATTTTAAAAATCCAGGCGCTCTGAACCCAAACCCTTTTGTTCCAGACTTTTGAGGTAGAGTGATTTAAAAATCGACTTGCTTTACACCTTCACATAAATCGCGATCTCTTGCTGCATCGGGATTATATTTGAGGTAGCCTTTTATTTCTTGGCAGGCTTGGGAAAGTAGGTAATCTATCTCTAAATTCCAGACCTTGGCGGTGTTATCCTCTGAGGCGGTGACGATGTATTGTCCGTCGGGGCTAAATTGAGCATGATAGACCGGAGCTTGATGACCGGCGAGGGTGGCGACCAATTCTCCCTGAGGCTTCCAGACCTTGGCGGTGTTATCTAATGAGGCGGTGACGATGTATTCACCGTCGGGGCTAAATTGGGCATGATAGACAGCAGCTTGATGACCGGCGAGGGTGGCGACCAATTCTCCCTGAGGTTTCCAGACCTTGGCGGTGTTATCTAATGAGGCGGTGACGATGTATTCACCGTCGGGGCTAAATTGGGCATGATAGACCGGAGCTTGATGACCGGCGAGGGTGGCGAGCAATTCCCCCTGAGGCTTCCAGATCTTGGCGGTGTTATCCTCTGAGGCGGTGACGATGTATTCACCGTCGGGGCTAAATTGGGCATTTATAACCGATTCTTGATGTTTTAATTGATTGCGTTCGTAGGTTTGAGTTAACCGCTTCTAAATACCTAGACAAATCTGTCCAAATACAACTCTACGGTGTAAGTTAGCTCGTTAATTAGTGCATAACTTCTTACGTGGTATTAGAGTCGAGGAAACCTCGCCGTC
>JASJEI010000366.1 GCA_030064795.1 Pleurocapsa sp. MO_226.B13
GCTTTTCCTAATTGTTCGCCACCTTTTTCTAGGGCTTTGGAGAAAATTAAAGTAGCGATCGCACCAGCCGTCAGTGATAGAGGTTCCATAAGCTACCTCCGAAATTAGCAGAGATTAGTTCTAGTATTATTTTAGAGCTTGGGTGAAAAAACTTTCGCATGAGGTTCATATAGGTTAGCAAAAGTCTCTTAAAACCCAAAAATCTCAGACGATATAATATAATGCTTTAAGTTTAAAAAAGGCTTTTAAACAGTTGTGTAAAACTTATACAAAAGCAAAACTTTTATTATGTAAGCATTGCAAAGCTTTTTATGCGTATAAATTATGTTTGCAACAGGCTCTACCATTGAAGATTAAAACCTGATTCTTATAATATTCGCATTCACAATCTAAACCATCTTCAAATAGATAAACACTATACGCTGTATTCTTTTTAGGATTAACCACTCTAAAGTGTTCTTGGTTGACTTGAGCCGTACACAAAAAACGCGATCGCTCTATTCTTACGTCTACAAAATGCTGTCTGAATACCTTCTTGCTGATAAATGTGGGTCTTTGCCCTTTGACCTGCACAAAACAAACATAAGTCCAGATTTCAAACTTGACAACTAAATGAGGCTTAGTCTCTAAAATCCTTGCTGCTGCTGCTTTAGAATATACAAAATTTACTTTGTTAATCATGACTAATTTTCTGAGTTCCTCTATCTATTTTATCATTTAAATATGATAATTATCATTTAAATATGATATTATTGACTTGGAACTCAAACATAGAATTTAGTCAGACATGAATAATTTAAACGACATCACAATCCCTTACAGCGATCTAGATGATGCGGTAGAAAATATCATTGGCGATCGCTATTTGGAATATGACGAAAAGATAGATCGAAACTCAATCAAGAAAGTCTTGAAACGACATTTAGAGGATGAGATTGAAGAGATTTTGTCCGACCCTTCAGAATATTTCAAACGCAATAGGAAATTCTGGAAAGACCTAGACAGCAACATCTATTTAGATGATGTGGCGTAACTCAAATTCAACCAAAACAACAACAACAAAATCCCTCTTCGTGAGGGTAAAAAGAAAATTGAGGACAAGCGATCGCCAAAATGAACGGTAAAAAATACAACGGTTGGAATAACTACGAGACTTGGGCTGTAGCTCTTTGGATTGACAATGACTATAGCTCTTATCAGTATCGTTGCGAACTATTAGAACAGGCAAAAGAAGAGCATGAAGACGAGGACGAGCAAGAATCTTGTCTGGCTTCGAGTTTGAAAAATTGGATTGAAGAACAAAATCCATTAGCCGATAGTGCCAGTTTATTTACTGATTTATTAAATTCAGCTTTATCTGAAGTTGACTGGCAAGAAATAGCTGAAAACTTTTTAACTGAATAAATGTCAATTCTCCTCCATTGGGGGAGAAATCAGAGACAATATATAAAAGGGAATGATCAAAAAAATGACACCAGAAGAAATCGCAGCAATTTTACAATCTAATGCCAAAGCGATCGCCTCTAACAGTAATGCGATCGCAGAATCCAGACGTGAAATTAACAGCCTGTATCAAATTGGCGCAGAACTATCCAGAGACAGATCCGTAATGTATGAAATATTGCGAGGACTAAACGAAGATAGAGCAACCACCGCAGAGAATATATCTATCTTGGCAGAACAAGCCAGCCGACAAAATCAACTCTTAGAAAGAATCGCCAACGCTCTAGAAAATCAGAATTAATCGATAATCCATAGCTAATTAAACTACACGGCAAACTATTTTAGTTTGTCTATTTTTTTGCTTTCAACTTATCAATAACTACTCGTTCGATCCATTCACTTTCACTCAGATCCGAATTGGCGATCGCCTTAGTTAATTTATCGTCCCATTCTTGAGGCAGACTAAAAAATCTAGCTTTTGCCCTACCAGTATCGACAAATAAACCATCTTTTCTTTTTCTATTGCCAGTTTTGCGAGTTGGTTGAGTAATCGCTTTCTCTACATCCCAATCTCTATCTAATCGCTTGTAAACCGTAACTAAGGGAATTCCGTTTTTTTCTGCGATCGCCTTTTGTTCCTCGGTAAGTAGCTTGCTAACTCTTGGCATTTTGATCTCACTTAAATGTGATAATTATCATTTAAATATGATAAAATAAAGATGGTTTTACACCACCCCTCAAGTAAATTTAGATGGAACTCAGAATTTAGTCAGAGGGGCGATCATCTCATATTGGAGACATTCTTAATGTATCACTCAAATTTGATAAAATCACCTCTTACGGTGTCACCTCATGGAAGTTTTAAAGTAAGTCAGCTTTCCGAAAGTGTAGCCATTTGCGAAGCTAAAGAAGATCGCCATAATTGGGGCAACGCCACCGAAACAGAACCAGCTTTTATAGTTTATCTGGGCTGCAAAAAAGACGAAGTAGCCGAAAAAATCAGATATTTAAACCAAGCTCTAGGCTGCTATTGGTGCGAAGTTCGCCAACCAAAATACCTCAAAGATTTTGAAGCAGAAATCAAAATTCGAGGAATGCAGAGAAACTCAGATGATGAAACCAATGGCTTAGATTTCTTGCTTTGGGCTGAAAACGATTTTAACTATATCGAGTCAGACGAGTATAGCTATTACACCACAGGCTATATGCCTCGCTGGTAACGATTCATAAGCTCTGTGACTAGTTATTCTGCTAGTCACTCTACCTTTAATCCTCCCTACATAAATTCAATTCAGTAATTCATCATGACTCAGAAAATAAATCAGTACACCATCTCTCTTGAGGATTGCCTCGAAGACATCGCCGAAAACTTCATCCATGCAGAGAGCGAATACAGTCAAGTTCCTCCCTTCGTGTTAGTTCCTCTAATGTTTGAAGCGGTAAACGATTTAATCGATAAGTTCTCCAGTAATCCAGAGAAATATATTAATCATTCCCTGCGACAAAAACTAGATGAAACTGTTAGGGAATACCTAGCAGTAGCTTAAATCGACTATTCAAGCCATCGCAGACATCTAAACCAGATTGAGCGGTGGCTAATAATTTGCCACTAGCTGATTCTAGACTTGATGGACTTTTATAATCAAAGAGTAAATCATGTAGCATTATGTCCAAGTTGGACTCCAAAGATCTACTATGAGCCAAAGCCCTGATAATCAGCCACCCTGGTGGGAATCTGTCCAGAAAATCTTAGATAATAAACTGACGAGTTGGGGAATCCCTGGCATCTTTGTGGCGATCGCTGCTGACCATGCTAAAAATTATCGTTGGCACGAGTTTGCAATCTTGATGGGGATTGCGGCTCTTGCCTGGATAATTATCAGAATCGGCAGCAAGGTTCTCCCGTACTTCGATCAATTTCTGGATTGGTTGTTGGCGACCCAGATTCCCAAATGGTGGGCAAAGGCTACAGACCGATGTGAGGCGGAGTATTTTGCCCGACAGATTGCGGAGTGTAGAGAATATCAAGGACGGGGCTTTAGCGGTGAAGGATTGGATCTAGAGAATGTGTTTGTACCTTTGGGCTTTAATTCAGAAACACCAGAATATAATCTCCAAGATATTGTTCCCTCGGATGATAGGGAATCGGAGCAAGAGACAGACTCCGAAACGGCTGTCACCAGTCAAAGTGTGCCGAGTTTCACTCAACAGGATAGTAAGATTGGACTCTTGCTACAAGGAATTACTCAGAAAAAATCGGCGTGGCGGCGACTGGTCATTTTGGGCGCACCTGGCTCGGGAAAAACTACACTGTTAAGACACATTACCCTGCTGTTTGCCCTGCGTAAACAATCCAAATTGTCCCGAGGTTTGCCACATCTGATTCCAGTTTTTTTGCGGCTGAGGAATGTGACTCCCTTAATTATTAAGGATACTGAGGCTGAATCAGTTCCCCAGACTTCTCTGGCTGAAGTAATTGCTAAATCTATCCCAGATGAACCATCGAAAACTCAGCAGTGGCAACAGTGGTTTGAAAAGCGACTGAACGCGGGTAAGTGTCTGGTGATGCTGGATGGACTCGATGAAATTGCCGACGAGGGGCAACGGCGACAGGTTAGCAACTGGGTTTATAGGCAATTAAGGCATTATAAGAATCGATTACCGTTCATTCTCAGTTCCCGTCCCCAAGCTTACCAACAGGCACCCTTACGAGACGCTAGTTCCTATTTTGTGCGTTCCTTTAACACCCAACAGCGGGATGAATTTCTGTTCAACTGGTACTTCAATCTCGAAAAACGCAGCGATTCTGGTGGGCAATCCCAGCGACAGCTCAAGCGAAAAGCCGAGTCCAAAAAGAGCGAGTTAGTAAGGCAAATTGATGCCGTCCCTTCATTACGCCTGATGGCAAAGAATCCATTATTATTGGCATTAATCATTAAGACCTACAAAGAAAAAACCAGCCTTTCCCCCACCCAGCACGGGCTGTACAAACAAGTCTGTGAGGTGTTGCTCCAGGGACGGCAGATACCTGGAGTAGCTAGCCGCTATCCTCTCAATCCAGCCCAAAAGCAAGAGGCACTACAAGCATTGGCACTGGAGATGAGCAAGCAGAAAGTACTCCAGTTTTCGCTGAATGAAAAACATAAAGACAGCAATGTTTATCAGGCAAACGAGTTGATTCACCAAGAATTAGCTCAGATGTCAGTCAACATAGCACTTACACCCCAACAGTTTGTTGAAAAAGATGATGTGGGGGTGCGAGAAATGCTGTGCGATCGCCAGCAGGAAAAATTATATGAATTTGCCCATCGGACGTTTCAGGAGTATCTCACCTCGATTGAACTGACTAAGACAGAGCATGAAGCTTACCTATTTGAAAAAGTGTTGGTGGGGGACGAAAAGCAATTGGATTGGTGGCGACAGACGATTTTGTTTTATGCCGCACAGGTCAAAGTCGATAAACTGATTCAAAAAGCATTAGACAAGCCCACCGTCGCTACCCTCACCCTTGCCTATGAATGTATACAGAATAGCCTCAAAGTTAGCCCAGAGAAACGTCAGGCATTGCTAACAAAGGTAGAAGAGGGGTTGAAGTCGGAAAATGATGAAGAATTTAAGCTAGCGGCAGCGGTTCAACTAGAAAAGCGGTTGTATGCCCTCAATCAAGATTGTTTTGCAGGCGGCTCCGAGGAGGAAACCCGTCCACCTATTACCATTGCAGAAGATGGTCGGGTAATCTGGGACGGACAGGCGATCGATGAAACAGAGATCGCGGAGGCAGAATATCGGCTGTTTTGTTTAGAAACCAATAAACCTAGAATTGAACTCGACAATCTTGGGTTTGTAGAAGGAAATCAGTTTTGTGCCTGGTTAAGTCAGAAAACCAGAGCGCGATTTGGGGAAGAGGGCATCTGTTACCGACAGGCAACCCCAGAGGATTTTGCTCGACCCCAAACCCCCTCCCCTGTAATGCGCTTGGTGCGGTTTCGCGTGCCAGAGAAATACCAACAATTGGCTGACTACCTGGCAGCAGGACATTGGAAAGAGGCAGATCAGGAGACGTTGCGCGTCATGCTACAAGTGGCAGACCGAGAGAAAGAGGGCTACTTAAATAGTAATGATATTCTTCAGTTTCCCTGCGAAGATCTTCAGGTAATTGACAAGCTGTGGGTGCAGTTTAGTAACGGCAAGTTTGGCTTCAGTGTGCAAAAGCAGATCTGGCTCGAAGTTGGAGGCTGGCTTGCAGGAGAACAAAGAGCGTGGTGGTCAGAACGATTACCAACGCCACTGATTCGCGGGTTATCCCGTCTGGGTGTTAAAATCAGAGGAAGTTCGTTAGAAACCTATCTACGCTTTTCGCGTTATCGTTATGAAACCTATCTACGCTTTTCGCGTCGCGTCGGTTGGAATTGTAAAGTGAATTACTCAAACCTAAACCCTAATGTTGCCTCCCCTGGGCACCTCCCTGCATCTCAGCAAATAAAGTGGAAAACAATAGGAGAAGGATCTTTTCTCTCGCGCAAAGACTTGTAACCTGTAAGGTATAGCAACTTCAGGCAAGTTGTCAAGTTTAGTTTTTGGTACTTTCTCTACGGATTCATAGGCTTTTGACTAACTCGATACCTGGCACTTCAGTCATCAGTCAACAGTCATCAGTCATCTTGTTTGATAACCTTGTACTTTCCAGGCAAGCTGATAACTTCTAACATTTTTATGAATCATTAAAGAATTGAGCAGCTACTTTCGGGTCATAGCAGTTAGCCATTACGAACTTTTCAGCGACCAAACGAATCTCGTCGTTGTTCGCCTCCCATTCAGACCAAGGAAGCCTCATCTGTCCAGGTGCTTGTTTCTTCTTCTCTCTTAGTTTCAAGACTTTGGGTAACAGCTTATTTCCCCAGTGGTAGCGTTTCTCTGGCTTGGGTTTAGGCTTGTACTTCTTGCAGAATCCTCTATATTTCCTGGCGCATTCATCTAGAGACTTTCCCAGGGCGAGAAATGCTGGATGCCATTGAGTTATCCCATCGTTACTTAGACGGTCGTGAATGCCGTAGTTGGAGAAATCATAGAAAAAGCCGTGCTGCATTCTTGCTGCTTTAGGGTTGGCATGGATATACCGTAACGTATTTAATGCCCGTGTGTAGTCTGTTTTCTCGAAACCAGAACTATGATATCGCTTCTCCCAGAAATGCCCCGACCGATTAAGCATTCGGTTGAAACACATGGCGGTGTACCAGTTGAGCCAGTGCATGATTCTAGGTAAGTCTTCTGGTACAGCAGGTTCAAGCAGGTAGTGGACGTGATTACTCATGACGCACAGAGCGTAGAGTTTGAACTTGAACTTCTCTATGGCTTTCTTGAGGGCATATATCAAAACTTCACGGCATTCATGGCGAGTTAGCTTGAACTCACGGTTATTACAGCGAGTCGTAACATGGTAGCAGTAATTGGGTTTGAGGTCG
>JASJEI010000367.1 GCA_030064795.1 Pleurocapsa sp. MO_226.B13
GGGACTAGGTAGGCATCTCTATCGTGCTTCAAGCTGCCACGCTTAGTTAGCTCAGTCTAAATGGCTAGACACTCTTTTAACTTGTCTCAACCGATTGGCTTTCGGTTTTGGTCAAGCCCACACCCTAAAGGGATGTGGGTGTGTGACTGAATTTTCTTCCTTGTTTTATCTTAACCAATCAATTCAAAGCTGACGAGCGACCCCCTAAAGGGTTCAATAGCTTCGTGACTGTGGGGTAACCCGTCCAAACTACTTCACCGCGCCACCGTTAGTGGTGAAGTAGTGCGTCGTGGGAAGGTGCAAAGGAACGCGCGAGTCGTGACAGAGCACGTCGTGACAAAGTACTATGCTGCCTCCACTTGTGATAACTTTTCTATCCCTTTTGTTGATGATGGGAAAACCAATCTCAGTAATAAAGGTGCAATCAAAGTAGTAACGATTACCATGACAATTAGTGCTGCATTAAGAGATTCGGATAAAATTCCTGTTGCTGCACCTAAACCGGCAAACACTAATCCCACCTCACCACGAGGAATCATACCTACCCCTATTGCCAGCCTATTAATCGGTTTATCGGTGAAAGTAACAAACCCTGCCGCTACTTTACCAATTACTGCGATCGCAATCAGACAAGCAGCAATAATTAAACCTTCTCGATTTTCTGGAACGAAAGGATTGAGAATACTTAGGTCAACTCTAGCCCCAATAGTAACAAAGAAGATAGTCGTGTAGACATAAACAAAAGGTTCAAACAACCGTGCTAATCGGTCTTTAATACTCATTCCCCCTAGAACTAAGCCTGCTGCAAATGCTCCTAATAACGCTTCTAAACCAATAACAACTGCTGCTAAAGCCAGAATATATAGAAAGATTAGAGAGAATAATATCAAGGCAGCAGGATTTTTAAACTGCTCTACTATAGGGGTAAAAATCGGGCAAAAATAACGGTTGAGCAAAATTGCTATTAAAATAAAAGCTGTGGCACTGACTAGTAGAGAGATGATCTTAGTAATTTCAATCTCTCCAGTTTTGACTAGGCTTAAGGCAATAGCGAGTACTACAATACCCAAAATATCATCAAGAATCGCAGCACCCAAAATAATTTGACCTTCACGGGATTGAAGACGCTCGATATCGTGTAATACTTTAGCTGTGATTCCGATACTAGTTGCAGTTAAAGCCGCTCCAGTAAACAGAGCTGGAATTGTTGGTACATCAAACAGAGTAATCAGAGTAACTGTACCTATAGCTAAAGGTAGAACTACGCCAGTAACCGCAACAGTGGCTGCTTGAGTTCCAACTTGGATGAGCTCGCCTAAATTAGATTCGAGTCCAGTAACAAACAACAAAGTCAATAGTCCAATATTGGCACTTTCGTTAACAAACGCCTGCATTTGAAATCGATAGGCAGTGGTTATAGTTTCAGGCTCGGCTTGTGTTACCCAGCCCAAAAATAGAAGTATACTGCTGTTGGCTTGTTCACTCACTTCAGAAAAAACCAATATACTAACTATTGAGCCACCCATGATTATGCCAGTTGTCAAATCTCCCAACACTGTTGGTAAACCTAAGCGCATACATAGTTCACCCAAAAGAACACTTAGAAGAAAAATTGTGCCAGCAGTAACCATCAGTGAGGCAACTACCGCTTTGGAGTAGGCTTCACCCGAAGTCACCTCTGCCAGTGTAAAAGAAGTGATTCCTTTAATAAAAGGTGTTTGCCACAGGATGAGGGGATCGATCATCTTTTTTATAGATAAAGTTTTGATTTGGACGAGGTCAATTTCAAAAATTAGATAGGGAGTATTAGGCCGTAAATATTTTTTAAAATTGATTGATTGGCTTGAGTTAATGGCTGTGAACTCAGTTCTCAGATTTGATAGCATTATTTTCAGTATTAGGAGCATAAGGAGATAGTCCTTTGCAACTATCCTTAAAGCGACAAAAGGTCTTAGCAATTACAATGTATAAAACTGGTACTACCAGCAAGCTTAAAAAAGTAGAGACAATCATACCTCCGAAAACAGCCGTGCCAAGAGATTGTCGGCTAGCTGCACCCGCTCCCGTAGCAATGGTCAGAGGAAAAATACCAATTAAAGTAGAAACAGCCGTCATAATAATCGGTCGTAAACGCTGTTGAGCTGCTTCTACTGTAGCTTTGACGAGAGGAAGACCTTGGTCTCGTAATTGGTTAGCAAATTCTACGATCAAGATAGCATTCTTGCTAGCTAAACCAATCAGCATTACTAGACCAACTTGACAGTAAACATCATTGGACAGACCTCGCAGCGACTGTGCTAACAAAGCACCTAAAACTGCCAATGGAACTGCCAGAAGAATTATAAAAGGGTCAACAAAATTTTCATACTGAGCAGCTAACACTAGAAAGACGAACAGAATTCCTAAACCAAAGATAAAGGGGGCTTGACCACCAGACTCTACTTCTTCTAAAGAGATTCCCGACCATTCGTAGCCTATATTATTTGGCAAGATCTCCTCAGCTAATTCTTCCATTGCGGCGATCGCTTGACCAGAACTGTAGCCAGGAGCAGCCGAGCCATTAATTTCAATCGCTCGGAACAAATTATAATGATTGATTGTTTGGGCACCTGTAATTGAATTAACTTGCACCAAATTACTTAAACGGATCATCTCACCTTGTTGGGAGCGAACGTATAGCTGACCAATATCTTCTGGATTGGAGCGGAACTGTTGATCGGCTTGGATATATACCCTATAAGTTCGTCTGAAGGCGTTGAAATCATTAACGTATCGAGAACCCAAGAAACTTTGGAGGGTATTGAGAATATCATCTACATCAACTTGTAATGCTTTTGCTCGTTCACGATTAATTTCAATTTGTAATTTGGGTGAGGAAGCAGTATAAGTACTAAAAACTCCTTGTAATTCTGGTCTTTCATTAGCGCGTGCTACTAGCTCATCTCTAAATTGAACTAGGGTATTTAGATCATTATCGCCACGATCTTGTAACTGTAAAACAAATCCACCAAAACTGCCCAACCCTTGAATAGCAGGAAGACCTGTTGAAATGATGTTGGCTCTCAAAATCTGGGATAGTGGCTCAGTTAAACTCTCGATAATTCCCTGCTGTGACTGTTCGGGTTCAGTTCTCTCACCCCAAGGATTAAGGGGAGTAAACACAATAGCATTGTTAGGATTATTACCAGTAAAACCAAAACCACCGATTGTAAAAGCTCCTCTGACTTCAGGAAGATCTAACACTTCTGGCTCAATTTCAGAGGTTACTTGTTGGGTATACTCAAGAGACGTACCATCTGGTCCTTGCACAATATTGAGAACCATTCCTTGGTCTTCATCAGGAAGAAATGCTGTCGGTACGTTTATGTAAAGCCAACCTGTCACACCCAAAGAGGCAACAAATAAGGTTAATACGATCAATTTGAAGCCCATCATCTGATACAGCAGGCTTTGATAGCTTCGGCGCATCAGATCTATTGCCTGATTCATACGAGCAAATACCCAGTTTAGCCAACCAAGCCAGCCACTAAGCTCCTGCTTCGGACGAACCAACAAAGCTGAGAGAGCAGGAGTTAATGTGAGGGCGTTAAAAGTAGAAATAACAATAGAAAAGGCAATTGTTAGGGCAAATTGCTTATAAAGCTGTCCAGTGGTTCCTGGGAAAAACGCGACAGGGACAAATACTGCCAAAAGAACCAGAGAAGTAGCAATCACTGCCCCAGATAGTTCTCTCATTGCATCCATTGCTGCCAGATGCGGTTTCATCCCCTGTTCCTGAACTTTACTAGCGACCTCCTCTACTACAACGATAGCGTCATCAACCACCATTCCAGTGGCTAAGGTTAGTCCGAACAAAGTCAGACTATTGATCGAAAAATCGAACACCTTAACAAAAGCAAAAGTACCGATTAAAGAAATCGGAATTACACAGGCTGGAATTAAAGTTACTCGCCAGTTCTGTAAAAATAAAAATAGAACTATGATTACTAGTACTATCGCTTGAATCAGCGTAATTACAACCTCTTTACGAGCTTCAACGATAAACTGGGTTGGATCGTAAGGAAAATCATAGTTCAATCCTGGGGGCAAATCCTTTTTTATTTCCGCTAGTTCCGCTTTAACGGCTTCAGCAATTTCTAAAGCATTACTGCTACCACCAGGAATTTGACGAATCTGGTAACCTACAGCACGCTTCCCATTCCACCGTGCAAACGTATTATAATTTTCTGCTCCAAATTCAGCTCGACCAACATCTTTGAGTCTAATCAGCGTTCCATTGTCTTCCGTCCTGAGAACAATATCTTCAAATTCAGAAACTTCTCTGAGGCGACCAACCGCCTGTAAAGATAGTTGATACATTTGTCCATCGGGAGCTGGAGGTTGTCCAATGTTTCCCGCGCCTACCTGTAGGTTTTGTTCTTCGAGGGCATCAACTACATCTTGAGCCGTTAAACCACGACCAGCTAGACGATTAGGATCTAACCAAACACGCATTGCCAAACGACGTTCCCCAAAGGGTTCTATTTCTGCTACCCCCTTTATTCGTCTTAAGCGATCTAAAACATAAAGATCTGTATAATTACTGATAAATTCCTCATCATATTGATCGTCTTCAGAATAAAAAGGCATTGCTAAGACGACACCGCTAGACTGCTTACTCACAGATACTCCCGTTTGTCGAACGGCATCTGGTAACTGCGGTTCGGCGATCGATACTCGGTTGAGAACATCTACTGCTGCAATGTCTACGTTATATCCCTGTTCAAAAGTAACTGTAATACTGCTAGTACCATCATCACCACTAATTGAACTCATGTACCTCATACCTTGAACGCCGTTAATTTGCCGTTCTAAAACAGTTGTAACCGTCTCTTCCACAACTGGGGCACTGGCACCAATATATTCGGCAGAAACTAAAACCTGGACGGGGCTAATATCTGGGTACTGCTCGACTGGAAGAGTCGGAATACTAATTGCACCAACTATTAGAACAACTATCGAGCAGACAATTGTCAATACAGGTCGTCGGATAAAAAACTCAACAAACATAAACTTTGCCAAAGGACTAGAAAAATTTAAGCGATGTATCTCAAGACTTCAAGATTCATCAGGGATGATAGCTGTACCGTCAGATAAATTGAGAATACCCGTTACGATCAAGTTATCTCCTGGCTCCAATCCTTTGATAACCTGATAGTTATTACCCTGAATATTACCCAGCTCAACAGCCTGTTGTCGCGCGATTAGTTGAGGTTGTCCTGGTTGGGATTCTTCTGACTCTTGCGAAACATATACAAAAGCTTGAGTTCCAATGCGAGATACAGAGCTAGTTGGGATTAATACTCCTCGATCCTGTCTCCATATCACTTTTGCTTTTACGAATTGCCTATCACGTAAACGACCATTAGGATTAGGGAAGCGAGCTTTAGCGAGAACTGATTGAGCATTGTCATTAACTCGTGGAGAGATGAAACTAATTCGACCCGTAACAATTGGCTCATTTTCCTGACCAACTCTTAGCTCGACTGGAAGCTCTAATTGCAAATTAGAAGCAGCTTCTAAAGGAACTGAGAAGCGAAGTTCCATAATACTGTTTTGTGTCACCACCGTTAGCCGCTCTCCGACACTAAGGTAGTCACCAACTTTGACAGGAATATCGCCAACAACACCAGCAACAGGTGCAATAATACGTGTATCTTCAAAGTTCTCGTTGACTACGTCCACTTCTGCCTTAGCTTGGGAGAGTGAAGCATTTGCCTCTTCAAATGTAGCTCTGGCAGCTTCAACTTGCTTGTTGGCAGCATCAAGAATAGCAACTGCGCGATCGCGATCGCGTCTGACTCGATCTAACTGCTGTTGGGCTTGTGCCCCTTCTGATACTAGAAAAGTAGTACGATCAAATTCAGAATTCTGTAACTCTAACTCTGCTGCCACACTGACTCGTTCCGCTTCAGCAGCTAGGAGTTCACGCTGTGCTCTTTCACGCGCCGATCTAGCAACATCAACGTTAGCGATCGCACTACTGACCTGTGCCTGACTTCTATCTAAACGCAGTTGAGCAATCGGCTCTCCTGCACTGACTCTATCTCCAGGTTGGGCAAAAATCTCAATAATTCTACCATCAGTTTCCGCTCGTAAAATTGCTCTTTGCTGAGCTTCTAAGCTACCCACAAATTCCGAACTTTCCTCAACAATAGCTTGCTTTACTTCTAAAAGTTTTACTTTCGTACCTGGGGGCTGATCGGCTTGAGCAGAAGGCTCACTACTACTACAGCTCCCTAGCAAAAGTAAAGCAAATATAGCCGAAAATAATTTATTATATTTAATGGTGTTCATTGTAGTCGCTTGTAAATTTGAGAACAACTTAATGTCGTATAGGAGTTTGTACATCACTCTCAAACATACGACTCTGACATGAAGCGAAGATTGTTTTAATTAAACTTGGTTGTGACGAATCTATTTATAAATTGAAGCTTGTAGCGTGCAGCCATTATTTTGAGTTAGCAAAATTTGCAGCCACCATTTTATCCAACGATTGTTTCCTGTTGATTAGTAATCAGAGTGCAATCAGAGGTGGCATGACCTACACAAATTAGCCCATAACCAGCAGCGATCTGATCGTCATCCAAGAATGACTGCTCTGATTGTTCAATGCTGCCTTCTGTAACCTTAACCGCACAGACAGAGCAAGCTCCAGCTCGACAAGAGGAGGGCAGATCTAGTCCTTGTTCCTCTGCAACATCGAGAATATACTCGTTGTCAGGCACTTCAATAGTGTCCTTTAGCCCTTCTTTCTCGTTGATTAACGTAATTTGATATGTTGTCATGTTGTAGTTCTCTCTTAAACATAAACTTTGTCAGAAGCATATAGAAA